>WJIM01000112.1 GCA_014730285.1 Candidatus Zixiibacteriota bacterium | reverse complement strand
GGTGAATCTCCGTAGCTCTGCGATATTTGAGACAGGTTTGGCTTTGTGAACATGACGGTAGATTCGGACTCGGCGAGCTGTGAGATTACGTTCTGCATCACAGATTCGCGAGCCGGATTCAAGAAGGAAGACTTACTGCCTGCGCTTTCGGTTAGTTCAATGGTGATAGATTCGGCAATTGCAAATTTTATGCCTTTGGAATCATTGATAAACGGATTTATGTAAAGATTATAATAATCGCGATAGCCGTCGCTGAAACGCATTTCAATTGCGGCTATTAATCCGCAGTAATCCTGCAAATTAATAGAATTCTTAGGATAATTCCGGGGCGATACATCGGCATTGGTTGATATATCGAAGTATTCAATATCATTAGCATCTAATGTAATGCTTTCGGAAATGCCGTTAACTGTTGCCGTGCATATTTCGGGCTTTTGACCCGATGGCACTGAAAATGGATGACGATAGACAGGAAGTCCGGAGCTATCTATGCCGTAAATCCAGTCCTCGGAATTAAGAAAGTACTGTGCATTATCGAACTGCGATGCCTGCTCGAACTGGCGGTTCAGATCGATCTTAATTACGATGTTATCAGCAGCCAATGTCGCTGAGAAAAAACACAAAAGAAAAGCAAAAGCTGTTATCCACTTCATAAAATCCCCTCATTGATTTTCAGATGGTGATTATTGCAAGCGGTCTGCCGTAATGGCGCCTTGGCGGGGATTTTTGGGCGGCGCTGTAAGTTGCAGGGTGACAGCAATATAGAAATCGCAAAAATTAGTTTTTGAAATATGTTTCAGATTGAATAAAAAATTTCGGCAGTTTTCCTTGGAAAGCCCCCATAAACTATGGCACTTAACTTTCTCATAACTTTCTGGCAATTTGTTTCAAGTTTTTTCTTGACTATGGGTTAGCTTGGTGTATCTTGGTGAAAAGCAGTGAAATTTGGTGAAAATTGGTGAATTCGGGGAAGACGGGTTGATCGGATACACCGGAAAATATCTTGTATCAATGGACGACAACGGCCGTCTGGCAGTGCCTGCCAGGCTGCGCAAACAGCGTCCATTGGGCGTGTCCTCAAAAAAACAGATCAAGGGGTATGTGCTTGCTAAATGGATTGACGGCTGCCTGGGTATGTTTATCGAAAGCGAGTGGGTCAAGCGGCTCCAGGAGCTTCGTCAGGACGGCTCCGGTTTCAAGCGCAAAAACCGTATCTTCAACCGTCACCTTTCTCCCAATGCATACACCGTTGTGCCCGATAACCAGGGCAGGGTCACCATACCAAAAGACCTGATTAAAGTTGCAGGTTTGCAGGGTGAGACCCTGATCGTGGGGGCGACCGATTACATTGAAATCTGGAATCCTGAGAGATTCGAGAAGTTCCTTGCGGAAAACATGAGCTTCGAGGAATCGGCGGATCAGTTGTTTGGAGACTAACGAGAAATATCATCAGCCCGTGATGGGCGGCGAGGTTGTCGAATACCTGGTTCACGACCCGTCGGGAATTTACATAGATGGCACCTGCGGAAACGGGGGCCATAGCAGACTCATAATTGAGAATTTATCCGACAGGGGGAGAATCATCTGCTGCGATCTCGATCCCAGAATGCTTGAGTCGGCAAAGAGGAGAAACATGGAAGTTGCGGAAAGAATTAAATACCTGCATTGCGGCTATCATCAGGCAGCGGATCATCTGGAATCCGAGGATAGGCCCATTGCGGGATTTCTGCTGGATCTGGGGATAAGTTCGATGCAGCTCCAGGAGGGGTACGGCTTCGCATTTATGACCGATAATCCTCTCGACATGCGTTTCGATCCCGAGAGCGATCTTACCGCGGCAGATATAGTCAACCAGTATCCGCTTCAGGAGCTGAAGAAGATATTCAAGGAATACGGCGAATTGAGCCAGGCCGGACCGATAGCTCATGCCATCGTAAATGCAAGAAAAGAGAGCAGGATCGAGACAACATTCCAGCTCAGGGATATCCTTACATCGTTTTTCAAGAAGGACAGGCTCAACAAAGGTCTCGCTCAGGCCGCACAGGCTTTGAGAATCGCCGTCAATAACGAGCTTGAAAATATCAAAAAGGGGCTACGTTCACTTACCGGCCTACTGCAATCGGGGGGCAGATTTGTCGTGGTATCATATCACTCCCTCGAAGACAGAATAGTAAAAAACTATATTCGTACATACAGCCGCGAATCTGGTTTACCGCCTGATTTGGAGGAAGTTCTCGAAACCCGGGAGTTCAGATTACAGCCGCTTTTTAAAAAAGCTCTGACTCCCACCAGCCAGGAGATCGAGAATAATCCACGGGCTCGCAGCGCCAAACTGCGGGCTGCGGCAAAAGTATGAAGGGCGCTTGTTAGAGGCAATCAGGCGGGATTAGTAATCCCGCCTGATTAAATGAGGGATATTTTGAAGAGATTTTTACCGGAAATAAAGATATATCTTCTGGTCGGCCTGGCGATACTTCTGGCTTATGCCTTTATCTGGCAGAGAATCGCTTTGCAAAATCTCTCGGCTGAAATCAGCCGGATGGAGAAGGATATCCGTCAGCTCGAAAAGAATCGTGATTTTCTTAAAGGGGAAATTCTCTACCGCAGTTCTCTGGAACAGGTCAAGAAAAAGGCCTCGGAAGAAATGGGTATGATCAATTCGGGCGAAAAAGATATTGTCCCCTATTCCGATTCGCTGCTTCGGAGGGTCAAGGGGCAGTACAGGCATGAAACGATGGGGCCGCCGGTTTTCGTTGAGAAAGAAGTTAATCAATAGGAAGAATGCTATTGCCAGGGATGAGGGCATAGATGAAAACTGAAAAACTGAGACTTTCGCGCTTCATAATATTCTTCATAATCGTCACCGGTTGTTTTGCATTGATCGCCGGGCGTTTTTTTCAGGTGCAGGTTCTGGAGGGGCATGAATACTCGCTGAAATTCCAGAATCAGTGCTGGCGCAGTACTTCGGTCAAGGCCCATCGCGGGACGATTTACGACCGCAACGGCAATCCGCTGGCGTATACGATCGAGACCGAGAATTTGTTCGTGCAGACCGAGTCCGAAGAAGCGATTAAAAAGATTTCAAACGATGCGGCGCCGATTCTGAAGCTTTCAAAACCAGAGTTATACAAAAAACTGATGGATAGAAAAGGCAAGCGGACTTATATCGCCCATAAAATCGATCCGATAATCTCGGGCAAAATCCGTGCGCTGGAAATTCCCGAAATTCATTCCGAAATAGAATTCGACCGGGTCTATCCTTATAACAGCGCTGTCTCGTCCCTGGTGGGCTATCTCAATCACGAGTTCGAGGCTAAAGCTGGTGCGGAACTGTACTGCGATAAATATCTTAAAGGCCGCGACGGTATGCGCTCCTGCATCAAGGACGGCTCCGGCGAACTCTATCCGGTCTTCTCCCAGCCTTTGATTGAGCCTATTGAGGGAAATGACGTTTATCTAACCATTGATGTCGAGTACCAGCAAATCCTTCAGGAGGAAATCAGAAAAGCTGTGGATAAATGGAGCGCAATCGGCGGTATGGGCGTGTTGATGGAAGTCGCCACCGGCAGGATTCTGGCGGTTTATCATTATGATCCCGAAATAGAGGATCCGCATTACAAATATCCCAAGGCCAAAGCGATTACCGATCTGTTCGAGCCGGGAAGCACATTCAAGACAATAGTCTTTGCAGCGCTTCTTGAAGAAGGACTGATAGATCTTAACGATACAATATATGCCGGCGAGGGCAGCTTTAAATTTAACGGTATCCGGGTGCATGACGACAAGGAGCTCGATGTAATAACCCAGGCGGAGGCATTTATACTTTCTTCCAATGTGGCTACCGGCCGTCTGGCCTTAAGGCTCGGCCCCAAAAAGCTTTACCGTTATGCCCGTGAGGCGGGATTCGGCCTGCCTTCCGGCTTGGAATTTCCTGGCGAGGTCAACGGCCGTCTGCATAAACCGGAGGTATGGTCGGACTATTACTGCGCCCTGTTGTCGATCGGGCATGAGGTCTCTGCAAGCAGCCTGCAGATGGCACGGATGTTCGGATGTATTGCCAATGAGGGTCATTTGATGAAGCCGCTTTTAATGGACCGTGTCATCTCGCCCACAGGCGGGACGATCGAACGCTTCTATCCTGAGAAAGAGCGCGATATATTTTCAGATAGAACGATCTCCAAATTGAAGGAATTGTGCAAAATAGTGGTCGATACCGGTACAGCCAAATATGCCAAAATTGACGGGATCGATTTTGCAGGGAAGACCGGCACCGCTGAAAAGCCCTCGGAGACAGGCGGATACGACAAGTCGCGCTATATCGCCTCCTTTGGCGGATATTTCCCGGCGCTTGATCCTCAAATATGCGGGATTGTAATTATCGATGAACCGGAAAAAATCAACTATGGCGGTATCACAGCCGGCCCAGCATTTGCGAATACGGCTAAGAGGATTATTGATCTGGAAAAGCGCAAAAACGAAAATTCGGGCTATACGGTTTATGCTTCTATCGATGTCCTTAAAAGCGGTGAAGAGGCTGTGAGCAATAAAGATAATGAGGATAAATCCGAAGTTGTAATTGAACATGCTAATTACAAGCCGGTTCAAAAAAGTGAATATAATAAAAGTGGGGACTCGGATTTAGTTCAATTGCCCGATTTAAAGGGCAAGTCAGCACGTGAGGCTGTTTCGATACTTCATGATCTGGGATTAAAATGTTCTCTTGACGGGGCCGGATATGTTGTGGGCACGCTGCCCGCATGCGGCGAATTGGCCGTAATCGGGGCACGTGTAATGCTGATTTGCTCAGACAGTAAAAAGGAGGTTGATCATTAAGATATCGGATTTGATACAGATTCTTCCGAAAAAAGAAGTCTTCGGGGATGCTGAAAGAAATATCGCGAAAATCGAGTACGACTCCCGCCTGATTAAGCCCGAGGATATGTTCGTGGCAATGCCGGGGAGTATTGCCGACGGCCATGATTATATTGATGATGCTATAAAGGCCGGGGCGGTCTGCATTGTCTGCGAGAAGGATTTCGAAAACAATGAAGTATGTAAAGTAATCGTGCCCGACAGCCGTCATGCGCTTTCGCTTCTTGCGGCGAAATTCTACAATTTCCCCTCGCGCAAACTCAAAGTGGCGGGAATTACCGGCACCAACGGCAAGACTACCACGGTTTACATGGTCAAGTCGATTTTTGATGAACGCTTGAAGCGCACCGGTCTGATCGGGACTATAGAATATCTTGCCGGACAATATCAGTTCACGGCATTCAACACAACACCGGAATCATTGCATATCGAACGGCTCCTTTCTGTCATGCAGGCGGAGAGGATTCGCAATGTGGTGATGGAGGTTTCCTCGCACGGCCTCAAGACCGGAAGGGTGCGGATGATAGATTTTAATGTCGTCGGTTTCACGAACCTGACTCAGGATCATCTCGACTTCCACGGCACGATGGAGGAATACCGCGAGGCCAAAGCGATTCTCATAGACAAGGTCAAGGGAAAAGATAAATGGGCGGTTTTGAATATGGATGATCCCAATTACGACTTTTTCCTGAGCCGCGCCGAATGCTCATACCTTGCATATTCGATGGAAAATCCCAAGGCCGATCTGCGAATTACCGATGTCGAAAAGGCCGATGTCGGATATAAATTCAAGCTGATTACGCCGCTCGGCACAGAAGACGTACATCTGAAACTGCCGGGAAGATATAACCTGAACAATGTCCTCTGTGCCGCCGGAGTAGCGATGGCATCAGGTGTAGATGCCGGTACGGTTAAGCTGGGATTGGAAGCAATGCGCTTCGTGCCGGGACGTATGGAAAAGATCGACACCGGCAGGGAGTTCAATGTCTATGTCGATTTTGCGCACACGCCGGACGCTCTGGGGCATGTTATGAAATCGGCCAAAGAGATTGCCGGAGATAAAAGACTGATCGCTGTCTTCGGATGCGGCGGAGACCGTGACAAGGAAAAACGTCCGCTGATGTCGAAGGCTGTATCTGAACATGCTGATATAATCTTTTTGACCTCGGATAATCCGCGTACAGAGAATCCCGAGGCGATTATAAATGATGCCAAAGCCGGATTGAACAACAGCAGGGAGACCCATGTGGTCCTCGATCGCAAAGAAGCGATTACCGAGGCGCTCGGCAAAGCTTCCGAGGGCGATGTTGTTGTAATTGCCGGCAAGGGTCATGAAAATTATCAGGTCATAGGAGAAGAGAAAACTCATTTTGACGACCGTGAAGTTATACGGGAGGTCTTAAAAGGATAAAATACAGGTGATAACAGGGAAGTTGGGCGACCTCGCAGAGGTTACTAAGGGTTCACTGCTATCGGATGAAGCGGGGACCGCAGAATTTACGGGGCTTTCAATCGACAGCCGTACAATCAAGCGCGGCAGCATGTTTGTCGCTATAAAGGGCGAGGTCGATGACGGCCACAAATACCTCCAGCAGGCTTACGAAAAAGGGGCAGCAGCTTTTGTAATCCAGTCCGGATACGAAGGGCAGATTCCCACTGATATAAAAAATCGCTGTATCCTGCTTCCCGACACTCAGCTTGGTCTGCGCCAGATTGCTCTTTGGTGGAAAGATAAATTCAATCCAAAATATGTTGCCGTAACCGGAACCAACGGCAAGACCACCACCAAGGAGATGATTGCCGATGTGCTGGCAAAGAAGTACAATGTCTTCCGTTCCCCCGGCAATTACAACAACCTTTTCGGTATTCCCTTATCACTGGCGCTTTTGAATCAGAGCTGCGAAATCTGTGTACTGGAGTTCGGTATGAGCTACCTAGGCGAGATCGAGGAATTGACCAAAATGGTCAAGCCCCATCTCGCCCTGATTACAAATATCGGTCCGGCACATCTGGAGACTCTGGGAACGATTAAAAATATAGCCAGGGCAAAATTTGAGCTTCTTGATAATTTAAATTCAGATTCAACCCGAGTGCTGAATCTGGACGACGCGTTATTGAAGGCCCGGTTCGATCTGGAATCCGGGCCAAAAATTGGCTATGCAGTTCGGGCCGACGCCCAGGTCAGGCCAACGGGATATTCATCCAACAGCCTGGGAAGGATTATTTTTCAATATCAAGGCGGGGAAATACATCTGAAAGTTCCCGGACTGCATACCCTATATAACTCGCTGGCCGCCTGCGCAATCGCAGAGATTTTCGAAGTGGGATTCGAGGATATCAAAAACGCACTGGAAAGCTACAAGGGCAAAAGCTCGCGGATGGAAATCCTCGAGCTGGGCGGAATTACCGTTATCGATGACAGCTACAACGCCAATCCGACCTCAATGGGATATGCTCTTAAGGCTTTGGCGCACATAGACGGCAAGGGCCGAAAGATCGCGGTTCTGGGCGATATGCGTGAGCTGGGCGAGGAGGAGATCAAGCTTCATCATGATGTTGGGAGTATTGTGGCCGAAGTCGATCCGGATAAACTGATCGCGGTCGGCAAACTGGGTATGCATATAGCGGCGGGCGCCAATGTCAAGGGCTATTCCTCAGCAAAGGCCGAGACCTTTATGACAGTAGAGGAAGTAATCGAAGCGGTCTTGCCGGAAATAAAGGAAGGCGATCAGATTTTGGTGAAAGCGTCACGAGCCATGGAGTTCGAAAAATTAGTAACCGCCCTCAAGGGCAAGTATGGAGATAAAGGCTGATGTTTTACCATCTATTCAGTTCACTTGTCGATTCCATCAGCTATTTCAACCTGTTCAGATATATCACTTTCAGGACAGCCGCGGCCACTATAACCGCTCTTCTGGTATGTCTTCTTCTGGGGCCGTTGATCGTGAAAGTTCTTAAGAAGAAGACCGTAACGGAGAAAATCCGTCAGGAAGGTCCCAAAAGCCATTACGCCAAAGAGGGTACGCCCACAATGGGGGGAACTATTATTCTGGCGGCTATGGTGATTCCGACACTACTCTGGGCCGACCTGAGCAACCGCTTCGTGCAGTTGATAGTGCTGGTGACAGTCTGGCTGGGAATACTGGGCTTTATGGATGATTTCATGAAAGCGATTATGAAAAAGCCCAAGGGTATGGTAGGCAAATATAAGCTGGTCGGGCAAATTACCCTGGGCCTGATATTCGGAGGAATACTGTATTTCTTCCCGCCTACGGAAAATTTCAACGGGTATACGGAAATTCCGTTTTTAAAGGACTACATACTCAACTTCGGCTGGTTGTTTATACCGTTTGTGATTCTGGTGCTGACAGCTTCCTCCAATGCGGTGAATCTGACTGACGGGCTGGATGGTCTGGCAATCGGACTTTGTATGATGGTATTTCTTACCTTCGCCGGATTTTCGTATGTGACCGGCCGCGCAGACTTCTCCGGCTACCTTGATATCAGCTATCTCGAGGGCGCGGGAGAGCTTACGATTTACTGCGGCGCGGCGATTGGCGCCGGACTTGGCTTTTTGTGGTACAATTCACATCCGGCCCAGGTTTTTATGGGCGATACCGGCGCATTGGCTCTGGGCGGAGCGCTGGGTGCGGTGGCAATTATGCTCAAGAAAGAATTATTGCTGGTGATTGTGGGAGGAGTCTTCGTGGCAGAGGCGCTCTCTGTCATTCTGCAGGTGGCTTCTTATAAATTGCGGGGGAAGAGGATTTTGAAGATGGCTCCTCTCCATCATCATTTTGAATTATCGGGGTGGCCTGAAGCGAAGGTCGTCGTCAGATTTTGGATACTTGGAGCTTTATGCGCACTCTTGACTTTGACTACTTTAAAAATACGGTAAACGCTATGCGTGTTGACAGAGTGATAAACAGGCCGGTTGGAATTATCGGACTGGCACGTTCGGGACTCGCTGCGGCAAAGCTTTTGAAGCGGCTGGGCGGAAACCCGTTCGTATCCGATGCCAAACCGGAATCCAGACTTGAAAAGGAACTGGCTGAACTCAAAGAGGCCGAGATTCCATTCGAGACCGGCGGTCACACGGATAAGCTTCTGGAGGAATCGGAATACCTGATTGTTTCCCCCGGTGTGCCCAAAGAGATTCCGATTTTAGAGAGGGCTCAGGAAATCGGAATTCCGATCTTTTCCGAGCTGGAAGTGGCCTCGTGGCTTTGCGATGCCAATCTTGCCGCGGTGACCGGTTCCAATGGCAAGACCACCACTACTACTCTTCTGGGCAGGATATTTGAAACGGCGCGAATAGAATCCACCGCTGCCGGCAACATCGGTTACGCCTTCTCGGAGGTCTGCGACCGAATTTCGTCAAGAGGCTGGATTGCACTCGAGGTCTCCTCCGCTCAGCTCGAAAGAATTTTTGATTTCCATCCGCATATTGCGATTGTACTGAATCTCACACCTGATCATCTGGATCGATACGGTACATTCGAGGAATATGCCCGTGTCAAGATGCGGGTGGCGGAGAATTTGACCGGAGTCGATTTCCTGATTGCCAATGCTGATGATGATTATCTCGTGCAGCTTGTCCAGCCGGTGGAGGCGCGCAAGATTTTCTTCTCACTAGAAAAGAAACTGGAAAGCGGCATATACCTGGAAGATGATAAGATCGTTTTTCATTTTGGAGAATTACAGGGTGATCTCGGATCGCGCAAAGATTTAAGCATCCCCGGGCCGCATAATCTTTACAATGCCATGGCAGCGGGAGCGGCGGCATTGGCGGCCGGAGTGTCAAGCGATGCTATCAAGGAGACATTCAAGACATTCGGAGGAGTGGAACACCGGCTCGAATATGTGGATACGATAAATGGCATCAGGTACATCAATGATTCCAAGGGTACCAATATCGATTCGGTCTGGTATGCGCTGCAGTCGGTTCCGGAGAACACGATTTTGATCATGGGCGGCAAATACAAGGGCGGTGAGCTTTCGCGTTTAAATGAACTAATCCGGCAGAAAATAAAACATCTGATATTAATAGGCGAAGCGGCTGAGACATTTCATGACGCCTACAAAAATATAGTCCCTGTCGGAAGAGCAGAGACTCTTGAGGATGCCGTTTTCAGCGCCGCAGATATTGGTCATGATGGTGATACGGTTCTTCTGTCTCCGGCCTGCGCATCATTCGACATGTTCAAGGATTTCGAGCATCGCGGGCAGGTTTTCAAGGATGCGGTTTTAAAGCTTAAGGCGAGGAATAAGGAATGAGGGAGAGGCGTTTCGATTACACACTTTTTGCGCTGGTGGTGATACTCCTGACTATTGGAGTGATCATGATCTACTCCGCCTCTGCATTTATGGCCCAGGTTAAATGGCATCAAAGCGAATTCTTTTTCAAAAAGCAGCTTATGTGGTTCGTTATGTCGATTGCCACGATATTAATATTTTCAAAAATCAATTATCATCACTGGCAAAAGCTGGCCTGGCCGATTCTTTTGGGATGCCTGGTTCTGCTGGCAGTGGTCTTTACACAGCGTGAGATAAACGGCTCCCATAGATGGATTTTTATTCTTAACCAGTCGATTCAGCCCTCTGAGGTCTTCAAGTATGCGCTGGTTATTTTCACCGCTTATTATCTCTGCCGCAACAAAGAGATGCTTACGAAATTGAAGGGGCTGGTCTGGCCCTGGGGAGTCTTTGCCGCCCTTGGAATGGGCATGATTTTATTGCAGCCTGATCTGGGGATGGTGCTGGTGATTATGATGACAGTCTTTGCACTGCTTTTCACGGCCGGTCTCAAATACCGTTATGTCCTGACAGGTATTCTGGCGCCCGCAATTTTGGTGGCTGTAATGGTATTTGCACTGGATTACAAGCCCCAGCGCCTGGTGACATTTCTGGAGCCGGAGACTGCCTCGCAGGAGGAGGCCTATCAGGTCAATCAGTCGCTTATGGCGATCGGATCGGGCGGTATGTTCGGCAAGGGTATCGGGCGAGGTTCGGCCAAGCTTCTGCATTTGCCGGAATCGCACACCGATTTTATCGTTGCCAATCTGGCGGAAGAGGGCGGATTCTTCATGGTCCTTCTGTGTCTGGTGTTTTACTTCATCATAATTGTGCGGGGGTTGAGGATTGCCTCGCTGGCCCAGGACCATTTCGGCTTCTACCTGGCCTTCGGCATAGTATCGATTTTAACCTTAAGTATAATCATAAATATTAGTGTGGCGGTGCGCCTTTTGCCCACGACGGGTATGACCCTGCCGTTTTTGAGCTATGGCGGCAGTTCGCTTTTGTGCTCATCATTCGGGGTCGGGGTGCTTTTGAATATTTCGCGCCATCAATGCAGGGTGTCAAAACTATTTGAAAGACGGAAAAGTTAAAAACCTGGCGATTGCCGGAGGCGGTACCGGAGGGCATATCTTCCCCGCCATGGCGATTGCAATGGAGCTACAAAAGATCATGCCGGAAATCGGTATTAAATATCTCGGCAAAAAAGACAGCCTTGAGGAGAAGCTTGTCTCGAAACGGGACTGGCAGTTCATTCCAATCCCGGCCCGCCCCCTCAAGCGTAAGCTGTCGCTCTCGAATCTCCTGATACCGTTTACCCTGATGCGGGGATCACGTTTGACCAAAGCGATTATCAAGGATCATCAGGTTGAGGGTCTTTTGGGCACGGGCGGATATGTCTCCGTACCGGCGTTGATGGGCGCTCGCAAGGCACGGGTGAGAATGTTTTTGCAGGAACAGAACAGCTTCCCGGGAATCGCCACCCGGCTGTTTGCAAAACATGCCGCCCTATGTTTCCTGGCATATCCGCAGGCCAAAAAATATCTGGCCTCGGAATCCAATTTCTTCGAAGTGGGAAATCCGCTGCGTCCCGATTTCGATATCGCCAAAAAGGAAGAGGGCATCAAATTCTTCGAGCTTGATCCCAATAAAAAGACCCTGCTTATATTCGGTGGATCGCAGGGAGCCGCGGCATTGAATCAGAAAGTTAAGGATAATCTGGGGGCTTTTAAAAAGGATGGCAATGTTCAGATAATATGGCAGGCCGGAAAATACAACTTCGATGATTACAAAACCGTCTTTGAAAATTCCGGTGTGCCGGGCGTAATACTGGAATTTATTGACCGCATGGAGATGGCTTATGCTGCGGCTGATCTGGCATTCTGCCGTTCCGGAGCGCTGTCGCTTTCGGAGCTGGCGGCTGTTGGGCTGCCCTCACTGCTGGTGCCGTTCCCGTATGCGGCCGAGGATCATCAATATCACAACGCCAAAGTCTATGACGAAGCCGGGGCGGCAAAGGTTATCAGGCAGGCAGAGCTTGAGGATTTTGATCTTTATGATTACGTATCGAAGCTCTTCGGCGACCCGGAGCGTCTGAAAAATATGTCGGAGGCAGCAAGATCGCTGGCGGATCTTAAGGCCTCGGAAAAAATCGCTAAGAAAATTATTGAGGTTTTGAAGTGGTAAAATTCGGTAAACTGAGAAAACTGCATTTCGTGGGCATCGGCGGTATCGGCATGTCTGGTATGGCCGAGATGCTCTACAACCTCGGTTATCATATAACCGGCAGCGATCTGGCACAAAATGAGGTGACGGATCATCTGCAGGAAATCGGCATAGACATCAGCTTCGAACATAAGGCCGAGAATGTAGGTGATGCCAATCTGGTAGTTTATTCATCCGCAGTTCCGCAGGACAATCCGGAGCTGGAGTATGCCCGCCAGAATAAGATTATCATAGTCCGCCGGGCGGAGATGCTTTCGGAATTGATGCGCATGAAGTATTCGATCGGAATCGCCGGAACTCACGGCAAGACCACCACCACCTCGCTTATCGGTCAGATTATGACCGATGCCGGTATGGACCCGACCGTGATTGTGGGTGGTCGGGTAATTCAGTTCGAGACCAATATCAAGCTGGGTCATTCGGAATACCTGGTGGCCGAAGCCGATGAATACGACCGCTCGTTTTTGCGCATGACTCCCACCGATGTTGTCCTGACGACATTGGAGGAGGACCATCTGGACTGCTATTCAGGTATTGATGATCTCAAGGAGGCTTTCACCGAATTCGCTAACAAAGTGCCGTTTTTCGGAACGGTGCATATCAATATGGACGATCCGAATCTGGTCTCGCTTATTCCCCAGATCAATCATCCGGTGGTGACCTACGGCCTGGCCTCGCAGGCGGATTACCAGATCGATAATGTTACCTATAAGGATAATATCACCGAATTCGATGTGCGCACAAAGAAGCGTGAGCTGGGACGTGTGCAGATTAAACTGCCGGGTTTCTTCAATGCTATGAACAGCCTGGCGGCGATATCGATCTGCATGGAGCAGGAGATACCGTTCGATACGATTAAGGAATCGCTGGGCAATTTCCGCGGTGTCAACAGGCGTTTCGAGATAATTGGCGAGGTCAATAATTATATGGTGGTGGACGACTACGGGCATCATCCCACCGAGGTCGAGGCGACATTGCGGGCGGCCAAACGCGGCTACAACCGTCCGGTGATAGCGATCTTCCAGCCCCATCTCTACAGCCGCACACGCGATTTCTATCGAGAATTCGCCAAGGCGTTGCTGTCGGCAGATGTAATGATCGTGGCCAAAATCTATCCGGCTCGTGAAAAGCCGATTGAAGGTGTGACCGGGCAGTTGATAGTGGATGCCGCCAGAAGCTTCGGGCATCAGAACTGCCATTATATCGATGATGTCACCATGCTGCCGGAATTCGTACTGGATAATATCATGGACGAGGCAATTATCATGACAATCGGAGCGGGTTCTATATACCGCACCGCTCCCGAAATCTTAGAGGCATTGAAAAAGTGAAGAAGATACTATACAGAATCGGAATGATAGTCTTTATCCTGGGCGGAGCCGCTCTGCTCGTGGGTCTGCATTATTACGATCTGCTGCGAGTCGAAAAGGCTGTCTGTAAACCAGGTCAGAGTGAGATGCCGATTTCAGTCGATGAGTATGTTCAGGATTATGTGGGCAATTCGATCCTCGACTATCCCCTGAAGGCTTATGTCGATACGATGTTTGCGCAATATCCGCAGATTTCACGTGCCTCGGTAAAATGCGATCCAACCGGCAAGATAAAATTCGATTATGATCTTAAAGAGCCGATTGCGCTGATCAATCTTGATATTGTCTATGGCCTGACCGTGAGGGGAGAGCTGGTTCCGGCAGGGGATGAGGATATGCCGATCATTACCGGGCTTCGGATACAAAATCCGGAATTATACAAGCAGCTTGACGGGAGCAAAATCGGCTATGCATTGAAGATTGCAAATTTGATAAATAAAGATACGACGGGCATAGGAGATGCCGTTTCATCGATAAATCTGGGACATCCATCCGGACTGTCGGTCTATATCGAGGACTGCCGCAGTGAATTTGTCCTCGGGTACGGGGATGAGTCCGACAAGCTTGACAGGCTTGCGGATTACTGCGAGTTTTTCTGTGCGCTGGATGACGATATCCGGTCTGTGGATTTCAGATTTGATAATCAATTAATCATGAGAAAATATTAATGGAATAAAGGGCTATGTCATGGGAAGAGAAACAACATTTGCTGTAGTTGACATCGGTTCCACGAAGATCGCCACCCTGATCGCCAGCAAAAACGGTCAGGACGAGCTTTCTGTGCTTGGATGCGGAACCGTGAAGGTCGAGGATATTTTCCGCAAGGGTATCCTCTCGAACATCGACAGAACCGCCAGGACGCTGGCAATGTCGGTATCTGCCGCAGAGGAAGCGGCGGGGGTGAAGGTTCTAAATCTGACGATTGGTTTTTCCGGCGAGCACCTGAGATCGTTCAACTCTCTGGGTGTGGTGCCTGTCTCCAAAAACGAAAACCAGATCACCGAGAACGAAGTGGAAGCAGTAATCGAGGCCGCCCAGGCTGTGTCACTGCCGTTCGAGCGGGAAATTCTGCACGTACTTCCGCAGGAGTTCTTCATCGATCAAGGGGACGGCATAAAAGATCCGATCGGCAATACCGGAGTGCGTCTCGAGGTGCAGGTGCACATCGTTACCGCCTCGACCGCCGCCACACAGGCGATTTACAAAGCGGTTCGTGCCGCCGGTTACGAAATTACCAATCTCGTTTTGAATCCCATAGTCGTAGGCTCATCTCTTTTATCTGCTGAGGAAGAGGAAGTGGGCACGCTTCTGATAGATATCGGAGGCTCTACCACTGACGTAGCTGTGTATTATAAAGGAGCGATCCGTCATACCGCCTCCATCGGTATGGGGGGCAAGTTCGTTACCAACGATATTGCCGTGGGTTTACAGATTCCTAACAGCCTTGCAGAAAAGATAAAGATCGTCAACGGACATTCATTCTCGGCCGCCATCGATCCGGATGATATGGTCGAGATACCGGAGATAGGCGGACGCAAACAGTCCAAAGTCTCACGTGTGCTTCTGGCTTCAATAATTGAAGCGCGGATGGAGGAGATCTTTGAGCTGGCGAAGACCGCAGTCAAACGTTCCGGCTATGCCAAGAAGCTCTCCTGCGGCGTGGTTATAACCGGTGGAGGAGGACGGCTGCGCGGAATCGATAAGCTTGCCAAAAAAGTATTCCAGATGCCGGTGAAGGTCGGCTGCCCGGAGAAGGTGCACCTGCCGGAGGAATTCTACGGCAAGCCGGAGTACTCGGCTGCAATCGGCCTTCTGGCCTACAGCCTGAGACATCCTGTGGAGCATGGGGAAAAGCGCAACATATTCGTGCGCATGGTCCACAAGGTTGAAGACGTAATAAGTGCCATTTTCAATATATAAGATAAGAGGAGGAAGAGGATGATAGAGCTTGTTCCAGATGATCGCAACAACGCCAGGATAAAAGTTGTAGGTGTGGGCGGATCCGGAGGCAATGCGGTCAACCGCATGATCGAATCCGGGCTGACCAATGTCGACTTCGTATCCATCAATACCGATATGCAGGCTTTGGATGGCAGCAAGGCCGGGGTAAAGCTTCAAATCGGAACCAAGATCACACGCGGACTTGGCGCCGGAGCCGATCCTGAGACCGGGCGCAAGGCAATCGAAGAGGATCGCGACAAAGTGGCCGAAGCTCTCGAGGGCGCGGATATGGTCTTCGTGACCGCCGGTATGGGCGGCGGTACCGGCACAGGTGCAGCGCCGGTCGTGGCCCAGATAGCCAAGGAGATGGATGCCCTGACTGTAGCTACTGTCACCAGGCCGTTCGAGTTCGAGGGACGTAAACGCATGAACCGTGCCCTGGGCGGGATTCATGAACTGAAGTCCCATGTGGATACATTGATCGTAATTCCCAACCAGCGCCTGATAGATATCGCCGACAAGGATACACTGCTGACCGACGCATTCCTTATGGCCGATGAGGTGCTTTTGCATGCCACCCGCGGTATCTCCGACCTGATTACCGTACGCGGCCTGATTAACTGCGACTTCGCCGATGTCAAGACGGTTATGAAAGAGATGGGTGACGCCCTTATGGGTACCGGAACCTGCTCAGGCGAGGATCGTGCCCAGGAGGCGGCACATCAGGCCATCAGCTCACCGCTTCTGGAAGATGTATCCATCACCGGTGCACGCGGCGTGCTGATCAATATCTGCGGCGGATCGGATATGACCCTGCATGAGGTCAATTCCGCAACCTCGATTATATCAGAGGCGGCCGGCTCGGATGCAAATATTATTTTCGGCGCAGTTATCGATCCCGAAATCAAGGGCGAAATCAGGGTTACTGTAATCGCTACGGGCTTCGGCAAGCAGAAATCGGAAAACGAATTCGATACGCGTGTTGTCGACCTATTCAGCCAGCATAGTGCTTCTCGTCAGCCCAAATCTCGAATCGAACGAGAGGAGATCGAGGAAGAGGAAGTCGAGGAGCCGGTAGAAGCCGGCATGCAGGAGCCGCTGACAGTTGAAAATCCTGAAGTGCCGACTTTTATTCGCAAGAATTATCAGAAGAATTTTGACTCATTTAAGTAATTAGCAGTATACACCTCCAATGCTAATGTCTTAATATCCCCCGAGGGGGGAGGGAGGCCCTGTCTGAGCGATCAGGCAGGGCTTATTTTTTTCTTCTTGTTGACGCTGATGCATCGTGATGCTTATTATATCTCTGAAATGAGGCTTATATATGTCACGCATTCCCTGGTTTGAAAGAAAATTCAGTTTCGATTTTCCGCATGAGCTTTATCCTGAGATCATGGCGCGCCTGCGCGGCACTCCTGCCCGTTTGGAAGAACAGGTCGGAATGATCGCGCCTGCAATACTGAAGCTCAGCTATGAGGAACGCTGGTCGGTTCAGGAAAATGCCGGTCATCTGGGCGACCTGGAGCCTTTATGGTATGGTCGTATTGAGGATATTTCCTCCGGCCTGGAGGTTATGCGAGAGGCCGATTTAAGCAACACTGCAACTTATCAGGCAAAACATAACGACTCCAACATTGCCGATCTCCTGCAGCGGTTCCGAGAGCTCAGGGGCAAGCTTATCGCCAAATTAGGGACTTTGCAGGATGAGGATTTTGCCAAATCCTCGCTGCATCCGCGCCTGGATAAACCTATGCGCCTGGTTGATTTGTGCCTATTTGTGGCGGAGCACGATGATTTCCATCTGGCAACTATTAAGGAACTGAGTATAATATTCGAGAAGATGAGTTGAAGAATGCCCGAGTTTGAACCGCAAAATCCCGAATATGAAAAAGCGATCCGTGAGAGCTTTGAGAAGCAGAGTCTGATGCAGACCTTCGGCGCTAAGCTGGTCTCGATTGCGCCCGGGGAGGTCGTGATTGAGCTTCCAAAACGCGAGGTTCTTACCCAACAGCACGGCTACCTTCATGCAGGAGTGATTACGGCGGTTATAGATTCAGCCTGCGGATATGCTGCCTTAAGCCTGATGCCGCCCGATAATGAAGTGCTCAGTGCCGAATATAAAATCAACCTGCTTTCGCCCGCTGATGGTGAGAAGCTGATTGCAAAAGGCAGCGTAATCAAGCCGGGAAGAAGGCTCTATGTATGCCGTGGGGATGCTTATTCAGAAAAAAACGGCGGGGAAAAGCATGTGGCGGCCTTTCAGGGAACTATGGTTGCCGCTCGAAATAAGAGCTGACTGAAGCCGAACCGGATTTATCCATTTTCATCTTGACATTACATCCTCCAGAACACAGATTATACGGGAGTTTGAAAAAATCAGATGTGGGGTGGCCGAGAGGCCTGAGATCAGACCCATTGAACCTGATACGGGTAATGCCGGCGTAGGGAAATAAGTATTGGTCGCCTGCCTGTTTGAAGGCGGCATTTTTTTTAGGAGGAATGATGATTGATTTTAGTAACGATGCAGCAAAGAATTTAAAAGAGCTTCGCGAGAAAAAGCCGCTCATACATAATATTACAAATTATGTGGTGATGAATTTCACTGCCAATTCATTGATAGCAATGGGTGCCCTTCCGGTAATGGCGCATGCGGAAAATGAAGTGGAGGAGATGGCCTCAATTGCGGGAGCATTGGTTATCAATATCGGTACCCTTTCCGATCCATGGATTCGCGCCATGTTCAAGGCGGGACATGCCGCCAATAAAAATGGAGTGCCCGTCATACTCGATCCGGTGGGATCCGGCGCAACCAGGTTGAGAACCGAGACATCAAAAAGGCTTATAGATGAGCTGGATATTGCGATTATCCGGGGTAACGCCTCTGAAGTTCTCTCGTTGGCAGGGGAGGATTCAAAAACGAAGGGTGTGGATTCGATTCATTCTGTTGAGGATGCCGCTCAGGCGGCAGTTGAATTGTCCCTGGAGCTCGACACTGTCATTGCTATCACCGGTCCGAAGGACCTGGTTACTGACGGCAATACTGTGTATAGGGTAAATAACGGCCATGAGTTAATGGGCAAGGTGACCGGCAGCGGATGTGCCGCCACAACGGCAATAGCTGCTTTTGCGGCCGTGAATAAAAAATATGCTGAAGCGGCCGCGTTTGCTTTGGGCTATTACGGTCTGGCCGGGCAGTGGGCGGCAATGAAGCATACCAGCCCCGGATCATTTCGTGTTGGATTGTTAGATTCGCTATATGAGATCGGTGGAGCAGATTTGAAAACAGGTATGAAACTGGAGGTCCTGCATGAAAGCTGATTACAGTCTCTATCTGGTAACTGACCGTGGGCTTTCCAAAGGCCGTACTAATATGGAAGTGATAGAGACAGCCATAAAGGGTGGGGTAACTGTTGTGCAGCTCCGGGAGAAGGATGCCACAACGCGGGAATTTCTGGATGAGGCGCTTAAGGTTAGAGAATACTGCCGTGAGAAAAATGTGCTGTTCATTATAAACGACCGCCTCGATATCGCTCAGGCAGTTGATGCAGACGGTGTTCATCTGGGGCAGGACGATCTTCCCATCGAATATGCACGTAAATCCCTCGGGCCGGATAAGGTCATCGGAGTTTCGGCTTTCAATGAAAAGGAGGCTGTTGAAGCTGAGAAGGCCGGTGCGAATTATCTGGGGATATCTCCGGTCTTCACCACTCCTACAAAGCCTGAGCTCGAGACCGGAATCGGAATTGAGGGATTGCGGAAAATCCGTAAATCGGTTAAAATACCAATGATTGGAATCGGCGGGCTGGGTTCTTCCAACGCTTACGATGCCATCACAGCCGGGGCTGACGGGATTGCGGTTGTTTCAGCAATTGTATCTGCGATTGATCCTCAACAGGCGGCATCGGAGATCAAAGCCGAAATCGAACGTGCCAGGAAGGATTTGAAATGAAATTAAAGGATGTGGGTGAATTCGGCTTCATCGACAGGATTAAGGATGGCGCCCTGATCCGCAAATATCTGGGCCTGGTTGGAATTGGTGATGACTGCGCGCTATTCAAAGTGGAAGAAGGCAAGTCGGTTCTTTTGACGACTGATATGCTTTTGGAGCGGGTGCATTTCCTGCGTGACCTTATGACTCCATTTCAGATCGGCTATAAAGCGCTGGCCGCTAATCTTTCGGATATTGCCGCATCGGGTGGTGTTCCAAAAGAGGCCTTTGTGTCACTTGCAGTTCCGGAAAATCTTTCGCTCGAGGATTTGCTGGAGATTTACAAAGGCATGAAAGACCTCGCCAAAAAATTCGATGTGAATATCACCGGCGGCGATACCACAACCTCGCTTAAGGACTTGGTGATAAATATCGCCCTGACCGGTGAAATCGATGAGGAGTTGGTTCTGTACCGCTCCGGAGCAAAAGCGGGAGATATCATTTGCGTTACCGATTATCTGGGTGACTCAGCGGCCGGGCTGGATTTGATCTTAAATCATCGCGAGGAGATGCACAACTTTCCGACATTGACAACAAAGCATTTCATGCCGATTCCGCATATCGAGCAGGGACGGGCGATCTCGCGCTCGAGGCTGGCGAATTCGATGATGGATATCTCTGACGGCCTGGCTTCGGATATACGTCATATTTGCAAAGCCTCCAAACTGGGAGCCGTTCTGCACGAAGAAAGATTTCCGCATTCGGAAGAATTTAACAGATATATCGCGGAGTTCAAACCCGAATATCTTAAGACTGCAATCGGAGTGGGCGAGGATTACTGCCTGCTTTTAACCGTATCGCAGGAGAATTTCGCACAGTTAAAGAAAACTTTGAATGACCTCGGCCATCAATTATACAATGTGGGGGAGATGATAAAGGGCGAGGATGTTTATATTGTCAATAAAGAGGGCGAAAAATCGATCCTGAAGCTTAGCGGATGGGATCAGTTCAAGGAGCATTGATCATGAAAAATATATTACCGGTTGTCCTGACTATAGCGGGCTCGGATTCCGGCGGCGGCGCAGGTATACAGGCCGACCTGAAGACATTCGCCTCACTGGGCACATTCGGTACCTCGGCAATTACCTCAATAACCGCCCAGAATCTCGAGGGCGTGCGCTCGATTCAGGCGATTGATACCGAGATAGTCAAAGATCAGATCGAAGCGGTTTTTGAAGGCTTCAAGGTTGCCGCCGTCAAGACCGGCATGCTTTTCTCGCGAGAAATTATAAAGCAAGTGGCGGAGTTGATGCGCAAGTATGAGATCGAAAACTTAGTAATCGATCCGGTCTTTTCTGCCACCTCCGGCTCAAGGCTGATCGAAGACGAGGGGATTGAGGCGTTGACAAAGGAGCTTTTCCCGCTGGCCAAAGTGATAACCCCGAATATTCCCGAGGCGGAATTTCTAACGGGGATTGAGATAAAGAATCGCGAAAAAATGCTCGAATCTCTTGACGACCTGAATAAGCGCTATCCCGGATCGGTGTTTGTGCTGAAGGGCGGGCATCTGGAGGACGCCGCGATAGATATCTACGGCGGCAAGACAATCGCTGTCAATGAACTTAAGTCCGAGAAAGTGGAAGGCGTCAATAATCATGGCTCCGGATGTACCTTTGCCTCGGCCGCAGCGGCATTTCTGGCGCGCGGTTACGATGTTGAGGAATCATTGAATCTTGCCAAGAATTTTATAAGTGGGGCATTG
>WJIM01000111.1 GCA_014730285.1 Candidatus Zixiibacteriota bacterium | reverse complement strand
GTTTCCGAATCGGAGATATACTTTTCTTTGCAGATATCGATTTTACGGACATACTCGTCCTTATTACGGTCTACCTGCTTGAAAAGCTCCTCTAAGATATGGTGCACATCGAGATCTTGCTGATCTGGGCTTTTGGAGCCCTTGAGCCTTCTCTGGATCTCCTTTGACCACTGAATGGTCTCCTTAAACTGATCCTTAATCTTTGTCACCACTGCCCTCTCCCATCTTTTTCAGATCATTTACTATATCAAAAGCCGCATTCGGCCTGGATATACTCTTTGCACTATGTGACAGGTTTTGGAGTTTTTCCGGATTTTCAATCAATTGTGTTATTGTATAGGGCAATCCGGCGAGCTGGTTCAGTTTGATACCCGCACCTTTTTCCATCAGATACTCGGCATTGCGTTCCTCCTGACCGGCATAAGGTTTGTAAATACCGATAGGAGTGCCCGCGGCCAGACATTCAGATGTCGTCAAGCCCCCCGATTTGGTGATAACAATATCCGCCAGAGACATAAGCTCCTCCATAAAGTCAATATAACCGAAAATCCTGTAAGAAATATTATTTTCTGCGAATTTTCGCTTTATTCGGTCCGAAATCGGCCATTCCTTGCCCGCAAGCATAATAAGCTGTATCGGATGGGGAACCATCGACAGATACTTTACGAAATACTCAAAATTACCTTTGGTAAAGACATCACGAAACAGGAGAATGGTGAAGATATCCGGTTCGAGATTATATTTTCGCCTCAAAGCGTTCTTTTCGTCAATTTCAATATACTTGGTGTGAATAGGGATTCCAGTAACCTTAATATTTTCACTTTCAATATTTAGATAGTCTTTTAATGTAAGAAGTTCCGATTTAATTGCCTCAGTAGGAACATAAAACCTGTCCGCATTTGGGGTCAACCAGGCGGTATGGATGCCGTAGTCGGTAACGATTATGGCAAATTTGGCCGGGGCATTCATCTCCCGGTTGAGCAGATATACCGCATCAGAGGGCATGAAATGAGTTGAAACGATAATATCCGGTTTTTTCTTTTTTAAGCTGCGGATAAACTTACCCATTATCAATTTCCTGAAAAACCAGCTCAGTTTTCCGGGCGGTTTGAATTTATGCAAATCCTCACCCCGATAGAAAGCAATGCGCCATAGAATAGGCAGCTTACTGGCCATCAGCAGGTATCCTTTTGAGTAGATAAATCTGAATATGGCCGGGGTGTAATCCAGAATATCCTCCGTAACGACCTCATCCTCCGGATACAACTGCGACCATGCAATCTTAAGAGAGTTGGTGGCGGCTTTATGCCCGGCTCCGGCAGAGGTGAACAGAATCCAGACCTTATGGCCCTTATCCGTCTTACGTTCGAAACCTTTGTTGTCAAGCTTATCTATGATCCCAATCCCTTCCGACTCCTGACTTTTTATCTTCTACAATATATAATTCTTTTTGACTCATTCAATATTCAAATTTTAAGGTTTTCGATCCTTACTGTTTCATTTCAATCGAAGAATTACTTTTTGGGAAAGCCGCCACAGCCCGTTTCCTCCAAAATCAAGGTTGCCGCCCCGGTCCAGTATATATCAACCCAAAGTGATTTAGTAAGATAAAGTGAGAAAACTACTATTGAGATGTTAAAGTTTTGCGAAATTTACCGATAGAAAAGATAGTTTCACAAAAAAACAGGCAGTTTAAAAAAAGAAACATAACAGAGTAAAGGTCTTGAGCATGGCCGTAATTGACCATATTTCCGCGGTGTCGGGCGGAAGAATCAACTCACCCCTCTTGGATTACCGTGAGACCGGATTTTTGGAAACGTTTAGCTCCTTCTGTGCGAGATTGGAGCTTCGGGACCTTATTTCGGCCCTTTACAGATGTATTGACGAATCCACCGAGTTTCATACAGCCTTTGCTCTGCTTCGACCCGAATGTGAATTCGGCAACAATCTGCCGGAATTCGCAAATCTGTCCGGATTCGATTCTCGCCTCAAAAACTCCGGCTTTATCATGGACATCCATGATGACGGGCTTGAGATTTTCGCTATAATAAGGGACAAAAACGGAAAAAGAGGCCGTCTCAATCTGGGACTGGCAATTATGCCGGGAAGCTCTTCGAGCTCCCATTCCGAGGCCGAGAAACTCCGCAATGCTTTGGAGAAGGCCGGGAAACCCGAAGATAAAGCGGTGGATCTCAAAAGAGACAGCTTCATTTCGAGCCTGATACATCAGGTGAGAAATCCCCTGGCCACGATACTGATCTCCGCATCACAGATGGAAGCCAAGCAGGGAAACGAATTCGATGATGACGACTGTATGCTGGTCGAGTTCATAAATCGCGAGGCAGAGCGGATCGAGTATATGCTCTGCAAATATTCGCACTATGCTCATGCCGGCATGCATGAAAGTGAGACAATATGTGCCTCGGAGTTAGTAGAAAATATAAAGGATATCATCTTGGACAAGGGATACGATAAAACTCGGATCAGCTACAGATTCTCAGACGGACTGTCCGATTCCAAAATCATGGCCGACCGAAACCAGATATCGGAAGGGTTGAATCAGATTTTGGAAAACGCTTTCGAGGCATTTGAAGCGGAAAACGGTTCTGTTGAGATCGGAGTGGGCCGGGATGATCAGGATATAACGATTAGTGTCAAAGATAATGGACCTGGAATCAGGCCGGAGTTGCTAAGGAAGGTAAAAGAGCCATTCTTCTCCACCAAGGAAGGTGGATCCGGTCTGGGTTTATCGATTGCCGAGAAGATTTGCATCGCTCACGAGGGCGGACTGCGAATCGAGAGCTCGGAAGGCAATGGTACTCGGGTTACCTTAATATTACCCCGCAAAGAATAATTAATTATAAAAGGAGTTTGATTGCACACCATGGAAAAGATCCTAATTGTTGACGACGAAATCGCATTGAGACAATCTCTCAATATTCTATTGGCACGGCATGGTTATTCGGTTGAAACTGCCGATTCCGCTAATCAGGCGCTTTCCATACTCGAGAACGAACATTTTGATATGGTAATTAGCGATCTCCGCATGAAGGAGATGAACGGTCTCGAGCTTCTGCGTCGAATCAAAACTTCATACCCGGATATCGAAGTCATAATACTGACCGCTTTTGGCTCGATTGGTGGCGCGGTGGAGGCAATGAAATCCGGAGCTTTCGATTATGTCACCAAGCCGTTTAAAAATGAGCAGCTTCTGGTTGTTGTCGAAAAGGCCCTGGAAAGAAAAAAACTGATTTCAGAAGTCAAATACCTGAGGGAGGCTCTGCGCAAAGATTTTTCCGAGGATAATGTGATTGCTCAGTCCCCACAGATGGGGGCAGTGATGGATCTGGTCAGAAAGATCGCACCCCAGAATCTGACGGTTTTGGTCAGCGGCGATTCCGGTACCGGTAAGGAAGTTATCGCCAAGGTAATTCACAGCCTCTCTTCCCGCAAAGATGACAGGTTTTTTGCAATAAACTGTTCGGCGATGCCGGAACAGCTTCTGGAGAGTGAGCTTTTCGGTCATGCCAAAGGCGCCTTTACGGGAGCATCCTGTGCCAAGAAGGGGCTTCTGGAGGAGGCCTCGGGTGGGACGCTTCTTCTCGATGAAATCGGTGAAATGCCCCTGACAATCCAGGCTAAGATTCTGCGGGTTCTGGAGGAAAGGGCGCTCAGACCGGTGGGGTCAAATGTCGAGACGGAAATAGATGTGCGCATTCTGGCAGCCGCTAATCGCGATCTGTCGGAAATGGTCAAGGCCGGAACATTCCGCGAGGACTTATACTATCGTCTTGATGTGATCCGTATACATATTCCTCCGCTCCGCGAGAGATGCGAGGATATTATGCCCATGGCGGAGCATTTCCTGCGCAGATGCAGCGAGGAACTGGGCAAGCCGGGCCTTACGATGGAATCCTCCGCAGTCAATGCTCTTCTGAATTACAACTGGCCCGGGAATGTCAGGGAATTGAAGAATACAATCAAGCGCGCGGTGGCCCTTGCCACACGAGATACGCTTGAAAAGGATGATATCTTCTTTGCGCCCAATGTACTCAGTCATCCACGTCGACTGGAATTGCGGAGACCGGCGGAATCCAATACGCTGGAGGATACTCAGCGCGAGCATATCAGACGCGCCCTGATTTCGAATAACTGGAATTATACCAAAACATCCAAAGAACTCGGAATCGGAAGAACAACATTGTGGCGCAAAGTCAAAAAGTATGATCTCAAGCAGGAATCCCCTGTTTCACAACCGGTATGATTATATCACAGATGAAACAGCATTGGTTTAAAGCTGAAACAGGTTGGTCATAGGGATATCTGCAGGGGAAATGTAATTTATTGATTTACAATAGATTGTAAATTGGCGGGAATCGCATCTTTCCCGGCATGCAAATTGCGATAATAAGAGTATTATGCCTATAGTAAAAAAGAAAAAAAGAATACTGGTTATCGATGATAATCTCAGCTTTTTGAAGTCAATGCGTCTGGCTCTGGGAAAGCTCGGTTTCGACTGCCAAATTTCACAGACAGTCGATATAGCCCTGGAATTGCTCGAAAAAGAGAAGTATGAGATGATAATTTGTGATTATTTCATGCCCGAATGTGATGGCAAAGAAGCCCTGAAAAAACTGGGAGATTCTTATCCGGAAGTTAAACTTATCCTGACCTCTTCCTATCCTCTGGATATCGAATTCAAGAAATCCGACCGCTTTACATTCGTTGACAAACTTGGCATCCTGAGCTGGTTATCGGAAAAATACCCGGAAGTGCAGTATGTCTGAAATTGAATGGATGATTGGTGACTCGGCCTGTACAGCGGAAATGGACTCTTCCGAAATTGAAAGGCCCAAAGTAAAAGATGCAAACTCGGCTGAGGCGCAGAACTCTGTCTTCCGGAGCCTGAAAAAAGTTATAAACAGTTCATATACTCAATATGAGCTTTTCATGAAGCTCTGTTCAAAGCTCGACAAGTTCTTTGCCATAAACAGGGCATCCCTGGCTCTTTATGACGAAGAAAACGAAATGATGAGCATCACGCATATTCAAATCAAGAACGAATTCAAAAACGGCGTTCATCTGAATGTTGTAGCGGATA
Source organism: Candidatus Zixiibacteriota bacterium (assembly GCA_014730285.1). GTDB lineage: Bacteria > Zixibacteria > MSB-5A5 > JAABVY01 > JAABVY01 > JAABVY01. The sequence goes on along the minus strand of WJIM01000111.1, from coordinate 5,139 downwards.
AGACTCTGATGAAAAAGGTAATGGACAGCGGACATATTTATGTTCGTGATTATTCCGAGACTATCGAGGCAATAGAGCTCGAGAAAAAAATACTGATCGACGAGGATTCCAAAAGCCTGGCGATTATTCCACTTACGCACGGAAGCAAGAAGATCGGTACCCTGAATATCTCATCCAGCTCATATCATGCCTTCAGTATTCTCCAATCGCATCTCTTCGACTACTTTTTCCACAAGACCTCGGAGAAAATGTCCGAGCTTCCTCAGTAAAAAATCGGCCAAATCATTTCTCGAACCTCCATTAAAATAGAATCATTTTGCCTTTCAAAATCTTTTGTTGAATTCTGGATTCAATCTATATACTATTGATCTAATGATATAAAAAGGAAGGTTTGAACATCCAGCAGGCTCAGGTGTTATCTAAATTAAACGCTGAAATAAGCTGCTGGCAATTTTGGCCTTAAAGGGGAATGTATGAAATTTGCTCGAATACATCAATGGACCACCGATCTCAAAGAAGCGGCAAAAATACAGGAGGAACTGGTTAATCTGGTTGAGATTCGCAAGCCGGATAAGGAATTCGAAACTATTGCGGGCGCTGATGTGGCCTACTCCAAGAGAGACGAAGCTGTGTTTGCCAGCGTGGTTGTGATGAAATTCCCTGAGCTGGTTCCGCTGGAAAAGGTTCGGGCACAATCTTACGTGAATTTCCCCTATGTGCCGGGTTTTTTATATTTTCGCGAAGGTCCGGTGCTGGCCAAGGCGCTCGAGCGGCTGGAATCGGCGCCGGATGTAGTTATGTTCGATGCCAACGGTATCGCGCATCCTAAAAGAATCGGCCTGGCCTCGCATTTCGGAGTCATGCTCGATATGCCCACTATCGGTTGCGCCAAGAAGAAGCTGATTGGGAACTTTATGACACTCGATGATGAGCTCGGAGCGCGTACCCCGTTAGAGGCCGATGATGAGGATATTGTGGGCTATGCGGTGCGTACCAGAGTGGGAGTAAAGCCGTTATTCGTTTCGGCCGGTCATAAGATAGACAATGAAAATGCGGCGGATGTTGTGACCGCCACTACGCGCGGATACCGCCTGCCGGAACCCCTGAGAATCGCCCATATACTTGTCAATAAAATGCGCCGTAATTATGACAGCAGGCAGAAGCCGCAAAGAGGTCATCAGGGCCGCGATCAACGACGATAAAAAGAGAATTGCAGTCATGTTGGACAGGATTAAAGAGTTAGCTGAGAAATATCACGGTCGCATGGTTGAATTGCGCCGTTATTTTCATGCCCATCCCGAAACAGCCTTCGAGGAAGTGCAAACCTCCAAAAAGATAAAATCCGAGTTGAGCCGTCTCAAGCTTAAATCAACCTCAATGGCGAAGACCGGCATTATGGCTGTCCTAAAGGGGAAGAAGGAAAAACCTGTCTGCGCCCTAAGGTCCGATATAGATGCCCTGCCCATAGATGAGAAGACCGATCTGCCTTTCAAATCGAAAAATGAGGGCAGGATGCATGCCTGCGGTCATGATATGCACATGGCTATGGTGCTGGGTGCGGCCATGATTCTGAAGGATATAAAATCAGACCTAAACGGCACTGTTCGCTTTATTTTTCAGCCTGCCGAGGAGGTTCCACCGGGCGGGGCAATTGAGATGATTAAAGCCGGGGCAATGAAAAATCCGCCGGTGAAAATGATTTTCGGTCTTCACAACGATCCGATAATTCCCTCCGGCAGAATAGGGGTGCGTGATGGTGTTATGATGTCTGAGGTTCTGGATTTCAACCTCACTATTCACGGCCAGGGCGGTCATGGCGCCCGTCCCCATGACGCTGTCGATAGTATCGTGATTGCCTCGCAGATAATAAATGCAGCCCAATCGATAGTCGCCAGACGCATAAATCCAAACAGCCGGGCGGTGCTGACATTCGGGACTATTGAGGGCGGAAGGGCGCGCAATATCATTGCCGGTGAGGTCTCCTTGGAGGGCACTATTCGAGGGTCCGATTCCAAATCGGTAAAGACTGTCAAAAAGAGCCTTGAAAAAATCGTCACCGGGATAACCAATGCCAACGGCGCCAAATATAACCTGGAATACGTTGCCAATTATCCCGCTCTCAAAAATAATCCTTTGGCGAATCGTTTCATAATTGAAACCGCACAAGAGTTGTATGGTAAAAATAGTGTGACATATCTTGCCAATCCGGAGCTGGGGGGCGAGGATTTCGCCCGCTATTTGAAATATGCGCCGGGCGCTATGTTTCGCCTGGGAGTCCGGAATCGGGATGTGGGCGCTGTGCACCAATGGCATAGCAATATGTTTAATGTCGATGAAGAGGCGATGAAAGTCGGCAGCGCTGTGCTTGCCGGCGCCGTCTATAATTTTCTTGATAAGAAAGGATAATAAAAGAGCACGTGAATAGCATCCACCGCAAGTTTGCCCTTAATAAATTTGTGATTATGCCTGCCCTGTTTCTCATGACGATTCTTTTCATGCAGGCCGATACTTATGCCCAGAATACTCGCGGCTATTATCCCGAGGACTGGGTCAGCTACACCAATATGCGTTATGTGCGCTCGATAGCATCCGGGTTCAATAATATCTATTTCGGCACAACCGAGGGTATTATGGTCTACGATATCGATTTCAGGCAATGGCTCGATCCGATGACAGAGTCTGATGGGCTCCCGGATCAGAATATTCGTTTGCTTGCAGTTGAACCGGACGATTCCCGTGTTTATGTCAATACACCCAGCGGGATATTCATGTATGAGACGGTGTTCAAGGAGTGGTCGCGGGCCAATGTCTTTCCCAGCCATCTCGTGGATGACAATATGTCGTTGATTTCCAATTTCCAAAAGTATATTCCCCCGACCGGGTATCATGCTATGTCTCCCAATATTATTCAGGATGAAGAGCTGCGGGATTATCCGGTTGTCTCGGCCGCACGCGGACAGAACGGCGATATCTGGCTGGGTACCTGGGGGCTGGGAGCGGGTCGGATCGAAAGCTATGGTATCGAGATCGACCTGTTTGAATACGGCCTTTTCAGCAGCAGTATTTATACTATGCTGAGGAGGGGAGAGACTTTCTATTTCGGCGGCCGCAACGAGTTTGGCAGCGAAAATGCCCTGACTGTCTGGCAGAGTAAAGAGGATACCTGGAAATATTATGAATCACGATATAATGACCGCTTCGTATCGGATAAAATCAACGATATCGAGGATACGGAAAAATATATTTTCATGGCCACCGATTTCGGCCTGGTCAGGATGAATCATGACGGCTCGGGATTCAAGTCCTACTATCAGCCCAATAGTTTCGCCACAGACCTGATTCTTTCGTTGGAACAGGACGACAATGATCTCTTTATCGGCACCGATAACGGGCTCTATGTTTTAGATATCAAGGGCGATTCGATACAATTTATGGGCGGGCAGATGTTAGCTACCGCTGCGATTTTCGATATGCTGGCCTATAAGGATGACCTCTGGATCGGCTCCGATTACGGCACGGTGCGCTACGATTCAAGGACAAACAGGTTCTACCGCTATTCGACCGCCGGCGGGGTGCTTTTGGGGATTACCTTTGATGTCGAGGCGGACACCCGTGACGGTCTCTGGTTTGCCACTGAGGATGCGATTGTCTGGATGAGCGATCAGTTCGTTGAGCAGGAACGGTTTTATAACGAGGCCGCCCTTGACGGCTACAATCCCAACCGGCTTCTGGTAACCGAAAGATATCTCTGGGTAGCCACCGATTACGGCGTCTATCGCTACGATCGAATGAAGCATTACTGGAAGCATTTCACGACCGAGGACGGCCTGATCGACAATCTGGTTTACGATCTTGTTCTAGACGGCGATTATCTCTGGATGGCAACCTCCAGGGGGGTAACCAGGTATTACTGGAATAATCCTATTCGCGGGGAAGATATATAAACATTTTTCCGAAATCCGCTTTATATTTGACAGAGAGGTGATGGCAATATAAATTAAGAGATTTCAACAGGAAAAGATAAGTGGAATTTCTGACGAAAAATCTGACTCTAAAAGTCGTGGCGCTTATACTGGCTCTTTTGTTCTGGTTTAATGTCGTCACCAATAAGATCTACGAGTATGAATTCGAGGTTAATTTCAAGCTGAATGATATCTCGGAGGAATTGATTCTCACTACACCGCCCCCCGAAAAAATCAAAGTCAAGGTCGAGGGCACCGGAAAGCAGCTCCTGGCATTCATATTCAAAAATCCTTCATTGACCTATGACGCCTCTAATTTTGAAAGGGGTATCTATCGAATCGAATTGACGCCGGTCGACCTTATGTTCGACGATAATATCCGTGCCAGCGTGAAGGCGGTTGATAATCCTCAAACCCTCTCGCTGAAATTCGAGAGAATGAACAGCAAACGTGTACCGGTTGATCCTGAAATATCGATCAAACCTGCGCTGGGTTATACCAAACTTGGTGAGATGACAGTCTCGCCGGACAGTATCGAGGTCAGCGGGCCGTCGCGATTCATCAGATCTCTCAAATCGATTTCCACTGAGGATATAGTGTTCGAGGATGTGAAAAAAGGTATTGACGAGGATATAAATCTGGTGACAGCCGATACCATGTTTCTCTCGCTGGAAACAAATGAAGTCCGGATACATCAGGATATAGTCCCCCTGACAGAGAAGAAGTTCGGCCCGATTGCGATCGAAACCTATAATTCCAATCTTTTCGATTCAGCTTTCTTTGAGCCGGAAACGCTTTATGTGGTTATCGAGGGACCGCAGGAACATCTGGATACTCTGGATCAGGGCGCCTTCTCCGCTTCAATAAATTTCCGCACTATTGAACCCGGCAGTACCACCGTGCTACCCAAGGTCGTGATACCGCAGGGGTATCGTCTGGTACGAACAGAACCGCAATCTATTTCAGTCAACGCTTATCAGCCGTGAGAATCCTTGGAATAGAAACTTCCTGTGATGAAACCTCGGTGGCGATACTTGAGGGAATGAGGAATGATGTCGTGAATCTGGTGTATTCGCAGGTCGATCATGCCGGGTTCGGCGGAATAGTCCCGGAAATCGCCTCCCGTCAGCAGCTCAATAAGCTACCCCCGCTTTATGACCAGGCGATGAGAGAGGCG
>WJIM01000006.1 GCA_014730285.1 Candidatus Zixiibacteriota bacterium | reverse complement strand
TCCTCTCCCCCTCACATCCACAAATTCCGATCCAGGCTGCGGTATTGGATGGCTTCGGAGATGTGGCGGGTCTGGATGCGTTCCTCGGCTTCGATATCTGCGATTGTGCGCGAGACCTTGATGATTCGATCATAGGCGCGCGCCGAAAGACCGAGCTTGGTAATTGCGGTGCGCAAAAGCTCCAGCGATTTGTTATCCAGCGGGCAGTACTTCTGCAAATCCTTGGACTCCATATGCGCATTACAGAACATCTTCTCCTCGCTGTTGAAACGCATGAGCTGTATCTTGCGGGCATGGTTGACCCGCTCGCGAATCTCATCGGACTTCTCGCCGGTCGGCTCGGCGGCGAGGTCCTTGAACTTCACAGCCGGAACCTCAATATGAATATCGATCCTATCCAGAAGCGGCCCGGATACCTTGGACATATATTTCTGAATCTGGCCGGGATTGCAGGTACAGTCATGATTCGGGTCGCCGAAAAATCCGCACGGGCAAGGGTTCATCGCACCCACCAGCATGAACTGCGAGGGATAGGTCAGGCTGATCATCGAACGTGAAATCGTAACCTGCCCGTCCTCCATCGGCTGACGAAGCATCTCCAGTATATCCTTGCGAAACTCCGGCATCTCATCCAAAAACAGCACACCATGATGCGCCAGCGACACCTGACCCGGCTTGGGCACCCGTCCCCCGCCAATCAGGCCGGCATCGGAAATGGTATGATGTGGCGAGCAGAACTGACGGGTGGCGATTAGCGCTGTATTGGCCGGAAGTAAACCTGCAACCGAATATATCTTGGTGACATCCAGCGCTTCTTCCATAGTAAGGTTCGGAAGTATGGTCGGCAGACGCCGTGCCAGCATAGTCTTGCCCGATCCGGGCGGCCCCACCATGAGCAGATTATGTCCGCCTGCGGCAGCAACCTCGAGGGCTCGTTTGGCGGTTTCCTGTCCCTTGACATCGGAGAAATCCATGGGGTAATTCAGCGCCTGGCTGAAGACCTCGTCAACATCGATTCTGTAAGGCTTGACACCGCTGCCATCCTCCAGAAAATCGACAGTATCGCGCAGCGATCCTAGGGGATAAACCTCCAGCCCCGTGGCAATCGCCGCCTCCATAGCATTTTCCTTCGGTACAATCATGGCGGAGTTTTCCTTTTTGGCGATCTGTATCGCTATCGGAAGAATCCCCGGTACAGGCTTGAGGGTGCCGTCAAGAGACAGCTCCCCTACCATCACAAAGCTGTCGAAATCATCCCGCAGTATCTGGCCGGTGGCGCCCAGAATACCGACCGCAATCGGCAGATCGAAGGCCGAACCCTCCTTGCGGATATCAGCCGGAGCAAGGTTGATAGTAATTTTCTTGGCCGGAAAAACGTAGTCGGAATTTTTGATGGCGGCGGCCACTCTTTCCTTGGCCTCCTTGACCGCGCCGTCCGGCAGTCCCACTGTTGCGAATGCCGGCAACTGCTGAGAGATATCCGCCTCGACCTCCACGACATAAGCGTCAATGCCCAACACAGCCGCCGAAAGGATTTTTGCGAGCATATAGCAAATCCCCCGAAAGATGTGATTTTTACACTCAAAATATGGCTTTGAAGGGGAATAATACTAAAATCGATCAGCTTTGTAAATCATTTATTGCATCGGGAAGCTCTGAAATCGAGGAAATTGTCGCGTCCGGGATTTCCGTGGGCATACGAATTTTCTGCTCATTATGCGAACCGACCATGACCCGTACCGTCTTCATCCCCAGCTTTTTGGCCGGGACGATATCGTTATCCTGCCGGTCGCCGACCATTACGCAGTCCTCGGGACGCATATCAAGCTTATGTGCTATATACAGGAAGAAGCGATAATCCGGTTTGGAATAGGCAATCGAACCAGACATCTCCTTGAAATCGAAATATTGCAGGATTCCTTTCTCCTCAAGATAATCTGCAGTCGAGGCCGGTTGATTGGCGGCGATTGCCAGGGTATATTTTTGGCTGAGTTTGCGGCAGACATCGATTGCCTCGTCACGAAATTCATAAAAGCGGCTCAGGTTCAGGCTGTCGAAATGTCCCCGCAGTTTATTGAATTTCTCCACATCCGGCCGGACAAACTGCCAGATAGTAGCGGAGTACAGAGAAGGGGCATACGATTCAATCGACTTTCGATTGGCCTCCTCGATTTCATCTACTGTAACCTCGCGGCCGATCAAATCCGGCAAAGTCTTAATCAGATAATCATTCCAGTAGATATCAATCCCGGAATCATCCACCAGCGGTCCGCCGACATCAATCAGAATCGCTTTTATTCCACTGCGCAACATGGGAGAGATTATAAGAAACTGGCATAAATTTGCAAGAAAAAGTTAGAAGGATTCGGCGGGTGTTCTGCGGTACTCCCTGAGGCCAAGGATATGCCCGTCAGGATCGGTGAAGAAAGCGTAACGGCCGAATTTGCTCTCACGAATTCCGCCCACCAGCTCAATCCCGTGCAGTTGTAAAAACTCCACATGGTCATCGAGATTCTCGACCTCAAACTGGATCGAGACAGAATAGCATTCCTGCTGTTCGATTTGAACCGACTGCTCCATAGTCTTTTGATGCAGGCCGATATGTACGCCGTCCACAACGAATTCTGCCCAGGTGGGAGATTTAAGTTTCAGGCTGAGCTTCAGGATGTCTTTATAGAAATCCGTCGATTTTCTGAGGTCGTTTACCAGGAAAACGATACTGTCGATTCTTTTGGGCTGCCCGTCCTTTTTCAAATCCGCACTCTCCGAAATAATAATTTGCTGTCTATTATATAATCGGAAAAGGATGCCCGTAAATAAACAAAAAAAGGCCGCCCTGTAAAAGCGGCCTTTAAAAGATATATTTTTTTATTAGAACTCAACATCAAACGGATCCTCGGTTACCCGGGGTCTGGAAAATTCAACTGTCCAGGTTCCCGCGGAGAACTGCCCGGCGCTCTTGAGCACATCATTACCGGCCGAGGGCGACATAGCATACCATCCGGGAATATAAGAATCATCCGTCCAGCTCAATGTGTCGCTGTACGGAGTTGCGTAGTAATCCCAGAGGATATCATCGGGCTGGAATTCCGGATCCTCAATCTGTTTGACATGCATGTAGATCGGTATCGTATCGAAAATCGTCTGCTCATCCACAATGCGCTGGATTTCGACCAGATTCTGATGAATTGCGGCAACGCCGCCGTCTTCAACGAATCCGATACTGGACAAAGCTCTGTCCATACCCATCTCCAGCTTCTCGGCGCGCATCGCACCCCATTGCCAGGTATCGATAGAAATCGAGGCTGAAGGCGAGAGCATATTATCCGGCAGTCCTTCACCCACATGACACCCGTTCAGACAGCCGTAAATCTTCCACTGATCCAGAAGCGTTTCGGAGTCCTGAAACATCAATGCCACTCTGTCCTCATAAACATCATTTACGACAAAGACGCCGGTATCCGGATCGAAGCTCCAGTCCCGGTGTCGATTGTTTTCACCTACTTCGTATTTACCCTGGCTTACCTCAGACCATTGCACCATGAAATACATATTATGGTCGTCATAGGAAGCTATGACTTTGGCCTCGTAAATATAGTTATCGGCAAAGGCCTGATGTTCCAATGTCAGGTTGGATGAGTTCTCACCCCAGACATCGGCGCCCTCGAAAACACCGTCAATCACCGGAACCTCATCAATCTTGTTGGCCACTACGACCGATGATGAGGGTGAGGCGGTTGTATCGAAGGTCAATGTAGCCGCATTGGCGCCGTTATGGTCTCTCTGCGTGCCGTTAAAAATAGCGAGTGCAAAAACCCTGTCTCTCGGGGGCGTGAGCATAGCATCATCGCCCGGCTCGCCATCCGGTCCCTGAGGTCCTTTGAGACCCTGGTCTCCTTCACAGGCTATAGAGGCGAATATAAGCGCGATAGCCAGGCACAATGAAGCTGTAAGTACAAGCTTTTTCATGATCGCCTCCTAAAATTGAATATCGTTTCCACTGCCCGTGTTGCGCAGTCTTTTTATCTCCAAAGTCCATCTGGGATTTTCGTACGTCGACGCCGTTTCAACGCTGGCGCGGTCACCGTACGGTATCAGAGCCATATAACCGGGAACGTTGGCATTTCTGGCCCAGTTGCCATCGACAAACGGCACCGCGAAGCGGAACCAGAACGGATAATTTCCGTTGGCGTTGGGATCATCATAATACATCCATTCCGGAAGCCCGCCGGATTCATTGCGCATAAAGGCGGCTCCGCCATCGTCAGCGGTAAAGCCGGAAAGCTCATTGGCCACATATTCCAGATAACCATCGTCAGCAAATCCGGTCAGGTCGGTCAGGCAGGCTCTCCAGTCCCAGGCGTCGATCATCATGCCGCTCTGCAGAGCCGCATTTTCTGCCTCGCATTCCAGCAGACAGTCGGCTTCACCCGGAACATAGCTGCGGTCAGTCAAGAACATCAGCCAGGCGCGGTCTTCCGAACCCACCATGATGGGATCGAATGTGCTTACGCCGTCATTCTCCCATTCCATAAGATTGCGATTTTCGCCTTCCTCGAAATCGGCGGTCGATTCCTCCGACCATCTCAGGAAGAAGTAAATATAACGAGCATCATAAACACATCTTACCGAAACCTCGCTGATTTCATTGTCGGTTCCAAGCGCGGCAGTCAGAGGAACATCGCTTTCATACAGGTCCATCTCATCGCCAGCCTCGAAGCCCCACTCATCGATATCGCCGTCGACGCCGTCAATAACCGGCGATGCATCCACAAAGGCGGCCACGATAAGTTCGTCCGTGGGCGTCTGTGAGGTATCAAACGTAATCCGAATGAAATCCCTGCTGCGATAATTGATATCGGTTCCGTCAAACTGATTGAAAACTGCGAATGAGACATAAGTATCAGGCGGAGGAGCTATTGTGAGATCCTGACCCGGATCGCCCGGTTCACCCGGCTCACCCTGAGGTCCCTGAGGTCCCTGATCGCCTTCACAAGCAAAGGAAAACGTCAGCGCCAAAACAGATATTAAGATAATTCCCAGGCGCAACAACCTAAACATATTCTAACCTCCCGTAGAGAATCATAAATAAATTTCGCGGTAATTGATTGTACAAGATTGCTTTTCCTCCCAATCAAAGAATTGATTATAGAACAATCCGAAACAAAAAGCAAGCGAATTTTTGTCTTACCGACGATTTTGGGAAAGCTTCGTTCAACTGCGATAAAATAAATATTTAAGGGGCTAAATATCAATCTATGAACGCATTATGGGAGGTCATTTATCCTCATAGAATACGGTTTTTATCCGGTCTATAAGAAATGTCCGCTTTTCGTTACGCATACGGCAGAAAGCTTCGACATATATCCGGCCGTGGCTGTCGAAGGCCGAAAGCGGAAGGATTTTGCGGCGCGAGGGAATATTGCTGCGGTTGGTATATTCGATCTCAACCTCGGTGCCCTGTTCCAGCGCGTTTTGCAGCCAGTCGGGAAGCTCGACAAAGAGCTTTTCCGGCTCGATTAGATAAAGCTCTGCCATCTCCTCCAAACTGCTGTAGTTTTTCTCCAGGCCGATATTTACCAGATTTCGGAAGAGCCGGAGGGTGGCGGCACAGTCTCCCATAGCGCGGTGACGGTCCTCGACCGTGATATCGAACATCCTCACCAGCGTGGAGAGGCCGTAAGAATGCGAGCCTACCAGACCGCGGGCGATTTCGCGGGTGTCGAGCATCTTAGGATCGGGGTATTCGATTTCGGCCAGACGGAATTCGTTTTTGAGAAAGCCGTTGTCGAAAAGGATATTGTGCCCGACCAGAATCCGACCGTTTATCATCTCAAGCACGCGCTCGGCGACATCGGTGAAAAGCGGCGCGGTTATTAGCTCATCATTTTCGATCTGATTGACCGCATAAGCTCCGGGCGAGATTTCGCGCAGCGGATTTATCAGGCTCTCGAAGCTGTCAGTGATTTCAAGGTTGTCATTGACTGCCAGAAGCCCGATCTCGCATATCCGATCCCCGTAGGAGGTATACAGC
>WJIM01000110.1 GCA_014730285.1 Candidatus Zixiibacteriota bacterium | reverse complement strand
TCCTTTTCCGGTGCGGTGATCCTGACAAAGGTATGATCGAGGTCCTTCGTCCAGATCTTCATTTCCAAAGTGCGCTCCCAATGCTCGGTCACGATCTTCATTTCAACTTCGGAATAGCTCGATTCACTGCGGTAAAGCTGATCGATATGATTAATCACATCATCGACTTTGGGCCTGTGCTTTTCTGTCTGCGCCCTCAATTTGGAAATGCCAAAAACTGTCAGAATTATGATTGATACGGCTATAGTAAATAAAATACGCTTCATCTTCAAAAGCCTCCTGATAATCAGCTTAAAGAGGATATAAAAATCCTGTCAGGACTATATTAATGTATTCGAATTATCAGTCCAGTTTGTTTTTTATTATCTGAGGCAAATGAGATTTATTCAATCACGGCTGGGAGGGGCCATAAATTCAGGTCCAAGCGGTTCTTTGATATTGTTATTCAGAATCTGCTCTATTTCCGCAAGATCATTCTTGGACAGAGACCAGTCCCAGATTTCATCAACCGCATCGAGCTGATCGGGACGTCTCGCACCCCAGAGCGCTACCTCAACACCATTGTCCAGCATCCATCTGACCGCCAGATGTATCACTCTCCTATTGTGCTTGTCCTGAGCAAACTTATCCAGCTGATCAACAGCATTAAGATACTCCTTGAACTTCGGCATCTGGAACTTCGGATCCATCTTGCGCAGATCATCACCCTCGAACACACGCTCCTCGCTCATCTTGCCGGACAGTAGCCCCCGGCAGAGAGAGCCATAGGCCAGAATTGCGATATTGTTGTCTTTGCAGAACGGGAGCTGGGTTTCGGTAATCTCTCGTTCGAACAGGTTATAGGGAGGCTGGGAGACATGCAGGGGCGATTCTTTCATAAATGTTTCCATTTGATCGATGGAAAAATTGCTCACTGCAATCGCCCTGATTTTTCCCGATTCAAGGATTTTATTCATTGTTTCCGCTGTTTCCTCGATCGGGGTAGCTGGATCGGGCCAGTGGACATGATAGACATCTATATAGTCGGTTTTCAATCGTTTCAATGAATCATCTATTTCCTGCATCAGACGCTTTTTGGATGCATTCCTGAAAACCTCATCCCCTTTCCACTCAAGACCAGCCTTACTGGAAAGTACGATCCTTTCCCTTTGACGGTACTCGGCCATAGCCTTGCCGACTATCTCTTCGGATTTGCCGAAGCCGTATATCGGTGCGGTATCTATCAGATTTACGCCTCTTTCAAGCGCTCTCAGAATCGTATCAATCGATTTTTTCTCATCGGTGCCGCCCCACATCCAACCCCCGATAGCCCAGGTCCCCAGGCCTATTCTCGAGTTTGCCAGGTTTAATTCGGGAAGCGTTACTGTTTCCATTTTAATATCTCTCCTTTTTATATTTTCCTGATTATGATTTGCTCTCGCTAATAGAAACTCCTATTTATTATACAAATAATGTCGCCCTGGATCAACCGCCTGACCGGCAGATATCTATCATTCCACTTGATAGACTAATATTGATTCGGGACATCTGGGAGTTTGACTAAATCGGCATGCGTCTTACCATTCCAGATTTTCGAGGGCCAGACGAATATCTCCGGCGGTATTAAAATACAGCCTGATCAGGCTGTGTTTTCGCCCCAGAATGATCCTTTTGACATTCTCATCGGCGCGCCTGTAGCCCTCGGGGCCGCCGATCATCTCGTAAAACACCGTAACCAGATCGAAAACATCCTCCTGTATCCGCTCCCGCGTCGAGCGCCCCAGATCGAAGAGGTCGATCAGACGGACCTTAAAACCCAGACCCTTGCGTTTGACCATTATATTGTCCGTGTGAATATCACCATGATACTGTCCCAGAAAATGTATCTGTTCGATTCCTCGTGCCAGAGCGTAAAGCAGATGCATGGACTGAAACTGAGTCAGCTTCTTTCCCCTCTGGCGTTTTAAGAAAGTCGACAGAAGCTCCCCCTCGGCCAGGTCGGACACCAGAAACTCAACTCTCTCTCCGCTGATCTTGGCCTCGCCCCGGTGATGGTATTGAATCAATATTGGACAGCTTCTCAGCTTATATAATTTCCGGGCATACTTCAGAAGCGGCTTCCGGCTGATATGAAAAGGATAGAAGATTTTCGCCGCCCGGATTATACCGGTCTGCCGTTCACGAACCTTATATACCTCCCCCTCCCAGCCGCTGCCCAAAAACTCCACGACATGATAGTTCGAGCCCAGCGTACGTCCCTCGGGAAGATCAAAAGTAAAATCATTGCGGCCCATGCGGAATCCATCCTTCTTTTTAGAAAAATACCAGTCTAAAATATAATTAATGTTGAAAGTAAGAACATCAGATTTTTACAATTATCTCAAAAAATGCATTAATTAGCAGAATCCCCGAAAATGCTTGTTCTGATACATTGTTTGATTTACAATAAAACAAATGCCAATTTCTAAAACCAAGGAGGGCTTACATGACCATCCTTAAAATCCGTCAAAAATATAAAATGGCTAAGACAAAAATATTAGCCATCTTCCTTTTAACCGCATTAACGGTTGTTCTTTCTTTTGGGGAGGGAATCTGCCAGGAAAATGACGGACAAAAGCTTTTAATCGGCACGAAGCCGACAGCGCCCTTTGCCATGAAGGCCGAGGATGGTTCATGGTATGGAATCAGCATAGAGCTGTGGCGCACGATAGCCTCCGACCTCGAGCTGGAATACCGTTTCGAGGAACGCAACCTCGAGGGCCTTTTAGAGGGACTTGAGGATGGTTCGCTGGACATGGTAGTTTCGGCTCTGACCATAAATTCCGAACGTGAAACAAAGTCCGACTTTTCGCATCCTTTTTACAGCACAGGCCTGACAATAGCCTCGTCAGCAACAGGCGGGGGCGGCTTTATGAAAGTAGCCGAAGGGCTTCTCTCTTCTCAATTCATCAGGGTTGTGGGAATTCTTGTGCTGATACTCGTGGTAACAGGATTTCTGGTCTGGGCTTTCGAACACAAACGTAACGCCGAGCAGTTTGGAGGCGGCGCCGGAAGAGGTATCGGATCAGGATTCTGGTGGTCGGCGGTTACTATGACTACTGTCGGGTACGGCGATAAAGCGCCAGTTACTATCGGGGGACGTATTGTGGCTTTGATCTGGATGTTTGCGGCTATCATCATCATATCCAGCTTCACTGCAGCGATTGCCTCGGCGCTAACCGTTTCACAGCTCGAGGCCAAAATCGGGGGACCGGAAGACCTTCCTCGTGTCAGCGTAGGAACCATCGCCAGTTCCACAAGTGCAAACTACCTCAAGGATAATCGAATTAATTTTGGCACCTACGATACTCCTCTTGATGGGCTGAAGGCTGTGGCTGATAACGAAATCGACGCATTCGTTTACGATGCCCCTATTCTGAGATACTTGATCAAAGAAAATTTTAGAGGAAAACTGAAAACATTGCCCTCAACATTTCTGCGTCAGGATTACGGTATTGCACTGGCTAACGGCAGCCCTTTGCGTGAAGACATCAATGTTATTTTATTGCGCGAAATCGGTCAGCCGGAATGGGAAAACCTGCTGGATGAGTACCTGGGCCAATAAACAAGCTGTCTCTCTTGTATATAAATTATTATAAATCAATAAAATACGCCTCTCTTTTTAATAATTGCAGAACATATTCTACAAAATATTGTTGAATATTCTACAGTGTAATTTAGCAAAAAAACTGAATTTATTATGTTCAAAACCAATAAATTATATCTCATACTGCTGATTATAATCACAGCGGCCACGCTGACATTGCATTACTACGGCCTTCTTTTTGAAGGCGCCCTGGGGCATTCACACCTGATTCATGTAATCCATGCCCGTCTCTGCTACATACCAATCGTACTGGGGGCGGTATGGTTCGGCCTGCGGGGCGGAATTTCAACCGCGGTTGTGATCTCGGTTTTCGCCTTTATGTATATTCTGCTGAAACCGGTAGTTATTGCGGAAAATCTGATCAGCGAATATACCGAGATTGCATTTTATCTGGCGATCGGAGGTATGGCCGGAGTTCTGGTTGACAGGGAGCGTACATTTGCACGCAAGAAAGAAGAAGCCGAAAGAAAGCTACAGCATGCCCAGAGACTTTCTATGATGGGTCAGATGACCGCCTCGATTGCGCATGAGATAAAGAATCCGCTGGGCTCGATCAAGGGCGCTTCACAGATTCTAAAAGATGATTCTCTTTCGGACGAGGAGAAGCAGGAATTCGCCGAGATCATAGAAAAGGAAACAGACCGTCTCGATTTTGTGGTCAAGGATTTCCTTTCCTATGCGCGACCCTCTCCGGCACGTTTCGAAATAATAGATCCAAGGGAGATTCTCAATTCGGCCAGCAGACAATTAAATTACCAGGCACGTGAGAACAATATCAACATACACATTGATTACAATAACGCTCCTTTGATAAAGGCCGATTCCGATAAACTTCGTCAGGTCTTTTTAAACATACTGCTGAACTCATTCCAGGCAATGCCGGAGGGCGGTAAGGTCGAGATAAAATGCAGTCAGGAGAATAATCATGCTGTTATAACGGTCTCGGATAATGGTATCGGAATGCCCAAATCGGATATGGAAAAAATCTATGAACCGTTCTACACCACCAAAAGCCGCGGTTCGGGTCTGGGACTGGCGACCACCAAAGCTATAATCGAAGAACATAAGGGCAGTATAGATGTCGACAGCATCGAGGGAAAAGGTACGACCCTTAAAATCATGCTGCCGGTTGAAGAGGCGGAGAAATAATATGAATGACGGAAAGATTCTCGTTGTAGATGATGATGCTTCACTGCGAAGAATCATCGAGTTCAATTTAAAAAAGAAAGCATACAAACCAACGATGCTTGAAAACGCCGAAGAGGCGGTAACGCATTTAAGAAAATCCGATTACGAACTGATGATCTCCGACATCCGCATGCCGGGTATGGATGGTCTGGAGCTTCTACAGATAGCAAGAGAGATCAAGCCCGACTTGCCGGTGATCTTCATCACTGCCTTCGGTACGATCGAGATGGCTGTGGAGGCCATGAAACTGGGAGCGTATGATTATATCACCAAGCCTTTTGATGTTGACGATTTCATACATACGGTCGAAAAAGCGCTGGACTATCACAGGCTTTTGGACGAAAACATGCGTCTCAAAAAAGAGCTCAAAAACAGGGACTCATTTTCCAATATAATCGCGGCTTCCAAACCGATGCAGAATATTTTTAACAGCATCCGGAAAGTCGCCAATACCGATACAACCATTCTTATTACAGGCGAATCCGGCACCGGCAAGGAACTTATAGCGCGTGCCATTCACCGGGAAAGTGAGCGCTCGGATAATACCATGATTACGGTCAACTGCGCGGCAATCCCCAAAGACCTCCTGGAAAGCGAGCTTTTCGGGCATGTCGCCGGGGCATTTACGGGAGCGGTCAAAAATAAAGCGGGCAAATTCCAACTGGCTGACGGCGGCACTATTTTCTTAGATGAGATCGGCGACCTGAGTATGGAGCTTCAAGCCAAGTTGCTGCGAGTTCTTGAAAACCGCCTGGTTGAACCGGTCGGCTCCAATGAATCGATTCCGGTTGATATCCGCGTGCTGGCTGCAACAAATCAGGACTTAAATAAGAAACTGAAGGCGGGCGAATTCCGGGAAGATCTGTACTACCGTCTCAATGTCATCCCCATACATATTCCGCCTTTGCGTGAACGCCGCGAGGATATCCCGCTTCTGGTAAAGCATTTTCTTAATGAATTTTCCGACAATGAGAAACTGGCTATCGACCCTAAGGCGCTTACAAAATTAAACCGGTACGACTGGCCCGGCAATGTGCGTGAGCTCAAGAATCTTTTAAAGCGGCTGGCATTATTGGCTGAAAATAATAAAATCAAACTAACCGATCTGCCGCCTGAAATAAGGTCGAACAAAGGTGACACCACCGGAAATGGCTATGTGAATAATAATTCTCTCCGGGAAACAGAGAGAAATGCGATTGTGGATGCGCTGAAAAGCACAGGGTGGAATCAGACACGAGCCGCCAAACGTCTGCAGATACCGCGTCATGTGCTGATTTACCGCATGAAAAAATATGACATCAAAGAGGAATAGGCGGCCTTAGCCGGAAGATTTTTCAATCTTCCTTTCAGCCAGTGCGCTGTACAAAACCGGCACCACAAAGACCGTAATCAAAACCACAGCCATACCGCCGAATGAGGGTATCGCCATCGGTACCATGATATCCGAGCCTTTACCGGTCGAGGTAAGAACAGGTATAAGTGCGAGTATGGTCGTGCCTGCGGTCATCAGGGCCGGACGGATTCTTCGTTTGGCCGCTTCCACTGTAGCCTCCCTGATTTCACCGACCGTCACGGGCTTTCTTCTATCGAATACCTGCCGCAGGTAAGTTGCTACGATTACACCATTGTCGGTGGCGATCCCAAACAACGCCAGAAATCCAACCCAAACCGCAACCGATAAATTATACTGCCTTATCTGAAACAGCTCTCGGAAATCCACCCCAAAGAGCGAGAAATTCAAAAACCAGTCCTGGCCGTAAAACCAGAGCATCAAAAATCCGCCCCCCCAGGCCACGAAAATGCCCGAGAACACCAGCATGGTGGTGGAGACCTTCTTGAATTGGAAATACAGTATCAGGAAGATTATCAAAAGCGATAAGGGAAGTACTATCATCAATTTCTTCTCTGCCCTGACCTGGTTCTGATAGCTTCCCGCAAAGCTGTAACTCACTCCGGCGGGAATATCGAATTGCCCTTCTTGGATTTTTGACTTAAGATAATCTTCGGCCGCCTGCACAACCTCGACCTCTGCATACCCGGGCTTCTTATCGAAGATCACGTATCCGATCAGAAATGTATCCTCGGACTTTATCACCATAGGACCGCGGCGGAATTTTATCTCGGCTAGTTCCTTTAACGGTATCTGGGTGCCATCAGATGCGGGCACCAGAATTTCGCCCAGAGTTTCCAGTGTGTTCCGAAGCTCACGGGGATAACGGACTCTTACCGGATACCGCTCGCGTCCCTCGACTGTTGTGGTCAAACGTTTCCCGCCGATCGCAACCTCGATTATATCCTGAACTTTTCTGATATGAATACCATAGCGGGCTATCTTTTCACGGTCGATGTCGATTTCCAGATACGGCTTGCCCACGATTCTGTCGGCCAGCACCGAGGCCGGTTCAACCTGCGGCAGTTCCTTCAAATATTTTTCGATCTCATAGCCCACTTGCTCAATCGTTGCAAGATCAGGTCCCTTGACCTTCACCCCCATAGGGGCGCGCATACCGGACTGCAGCATCACAATTCGTGTGGCTATTGGTTGGAGTTTGGGGGCTGAGGTTGTGCCCGGGATTTTTCCCGCCTTGACAATCTCATCCCAGATATCATCGGGATTTTTTATATGGTCCCGCCATTGACGATACGGCCTGCCGCCGCCATCGGGGATAAGTTCGCCCTTGTCATCCCGCACGAACTCTTCATTCTCGCTGTCATATTTAAACTTCAGAACCTTGCCATCTTTGTTTGTCTTATATTCAGACTTATAATTTATAATCGTCTCGATCATCGAGATCGGAGCCGGATCCAGAGGTGAATCAACTCGGCCGATCTTGCCTACCACACTTTCCACCTCCGGGATAGCATTAAAGGCCTGATCCTGCAATTGCAGCACTTCAAGCGCCTCCCCAATCGAGGCATGCGGCATTGTTGTGGGCATATACAAAAACGAGCCCTCATCCAGATCGGGCATAAATTCCTTGCCAAGGCCGGGGAATGTATGATTCAATGACGTATACACGCCGGTTGATCTGACAAAGTCCGGCATGAATCCGAAAACTCTGTCGAATCCCAGCCATATCGATATCCCCAGAAATACAAGTAATGTCGGTACAGCCAGAAACAGCAGTTTATGTTCGAGGCACCACCTGAGCACCGGTTCATAGATTCTCATCAAACCCTTAAAGAGAAGCAGTATCCCGCCAATCAAAACTATTACAAAAATGTAATTTATCAGAAATCCGTTTCCTATGCCCAACGGCATCCAGTGCTGGGCCAGAAGTGCCCCGACAATCAGAACGATCATGTAATTAAAATACTTGGGTATCAAAGCCTGTATATTTTCAGGAATATATTTCCTGAACTGCAAATAAGCCGCAATTGCAATTAAGGCCAAACCTGTCAGCCACAGCGACCAGAAGACTGCCGCAAATGCCCCGGCAATAAAAATTCCAACCGGAAGCAGGCTCTTGAATCTGGAAAGTTTCGCTTTACGTGTAAACAGCAAATCCGCAAAGGGCGGTATGATTGTCAGGGCAACTATTACCGAGGCTACCAATGCGAAGGTCTTGGTATAGGCCAGCGGCTTGAACAGCTTGCCCTCGGCCGCAACCATCGTAAACACCGGCAGAAATGATATTACGGTAGTCAATATGGCGGTCAATACCGCGCTTCCAACCTCGGAGGCAGCCTCGAAGATAACATCCCGCTTTTTTGCATCGGGAGGAGCTTTTTCAAGATGCCGCAATATGTTCTCGCATATAATCACGCCCATATCGACAATTGTGCCGATCGCAATCGCAATTCCCGAAAGCGCCACGATATTGGCATCCACTCCAAACAGCTTCATTCCGATAAACACCATCAGCACCGTAATAGGCAGAAGGCCCGAGATCAAAAGTGAAGTGCGGATATGAAAGACCATCATGATTACGACAATAATCGTAACCAGTATCTCATCGATAAGAGCGGTATTTAACGTACCCAATGTCTCATAGATAAGTCCGGTGCGGTCATAGAACGGTACTATCGTCACCTGCGACTCGGTGCCGTCGGCAAGAGTCCTCCTGGGAAGACCCGGGGCAATTTCCTCGATCTTGGCCTTGACATTGTTAATGGTCTCAAGCGGATTTTCGCCGTAACGGACAACCACCACTCCGCCCACAGCCTCGGCCCCGCCTTTATCCAGCGCCCCGCGCCTCATTGCAGGTCCAAGCGAAACATTGGCAACATCGGCAATCCGTATCGGTACATTCTCACGCTCGAGAATCACCGAATTGCGAATATCATCCAGGCTTTCTATAAATCCGAGACCGCGGATAACATACTCAACCCGATTGATCTCGATCGTCTTGGCGCCCACATCGACATTGGACATCCTGACCGCATTGAAGATATCGGTAAGCTTTATATTATGCGCCTTCAATGCGCTGGGGATAACATCGATCTGGTATTCCTGAACAAATCCGCCAATCGAGGCAACCTCGGAAACACCGTCGGCCGACTGCAGGGCATAACGCACGGTGTAGTCCTGAATCGATCTGAGTTCATGCAGGTCCCATCCGCCGGTGGGATTACCGTCGGGATCACGCCCCTCTAAAGTGTACCAGAAGACCTGCCCCAATGCTGTAGCATCCGGCCCAAGTGTGGGATTCACTCCCTCCGGCAATGTCTTCGGGGGAAGTGAATTCAGTTTTTCCAGAACACGCGAGCGCGACCAGTAAAACTCAACATCTTCCTTGAAGATTACATAAACAGTCGAAAACCCGAGATATGAATAGCTGCGAATACTCTTAACTCCCGGTATCCCCAGAAGTGAGACTGTGAGCGGATAGGTTACCTGATCTTCGACATCCTGAGGCGACCGTCCCATCCACTCGGTAAATACTATCTGCTGATTCTCGCCGATATCAGGGATAGCGTCAACCGGCACCGGATCGCGCGGCAGGCTGCCCAGCTCCCAGTCAAACGGCGCCACCATAATGCCCCAGCCGATAACCATCAGGGTCAGCAGGGAGACGACCAGCTTGTTATCCAGGCAGAAGCGTATTATCCGGTCGAGAATCGACAGCTTTTTGTTGTTGGGTTCGGCCATTTTAATCAGTCTCACCTGTAGCTGGTGTTAGTGTCTCTTTGATCTCTCCGCAGCGAAGCATCATCGCACCGTAAAATGAGTTGTAAACGGTATCCACAGTCTGAAGCCAGTAGGCGCCCTGATCATCACGCGCCATCGGACAGAATGTAAGGAAATAGTTCTGCCGGGAGGCATGGCCGAATGTTTCCTGCATTTCGATCATGGTATTTGACAGGCCGAAGAAAGCGTCCCGCGATTCTTCGATGCTTTCGGATTTTGCACCTGCTCCGGCATGTTTTGAAATCTCGTCTGAAAATTGCATCCACTTCGTATGCGCCCTGTCCTTGAAAAGACCCATATTTACATTCCCGATGGATTCCTTCAACTCGCCGTAGGCCTGATTGGCAGCACTCTGATCATCGGATGCCAGGGCCATTTGCACCTCAAAATAATCCTCGTAAACAGGAATCAATGCTTGCAGAGCATCGGAGCCGACGTTTAGCTCTTCGGTTACCTTCTGCTCCGACGGTCTTGATATCGGAGCATGCATATCATGCTGCTGACTTTCTCCAGTTTCACTTTCCACAAACATCATACTTGGCTTGGCCTGTATCTGAAGCTCGCTGTCGATTTTGAAAGCGCCGTTGGTGACAACCATTTCGCCTTCGGACAATCCGGATTTGACCACATAAAGATCACCCGCACGTGGTCCCAGCTCGACCTCACGCCCTTCAAAGACCGGCTTATCACCCTTGGTCAATTCGACATAAACAACTGCACGTTTCCCGGTTAAAAGCGGTGCCGAGGCCGGTATTACAAGCGGCGCTTCGGATTCGGAATCAGCCATTTGGCCGGTAAACACATCACCCTCACTGTCAATTGTTGAAAGCACTGTTCCGCTTACGAACATATCCGGCTTGAGTATACCGTCCGGGTTGTCGAACTCCGCACGAACCCTGGCGGTACGGCTTCTGGGATCGATTACCGGATCAATGAAGGTTATCTCGGCATTGAGCTCTTTTCCGGGAAAAGATGGGGATGAAAACACTACATCCTGCCCCACCTTCAGCCAGGGAAGATCCGTCTCATAGGCATCAAAAATCACCCAGATATTGGAAAGATCCGCGATGGTATAAATCTGAGTCCCCGTTTTTACATACATACCCTCTTTGGCATTCTTCTCCACTACCACACCGCTGACCGGAGACTTTAGTGTTACATTCTCCGTTACTTGTTTGGAGTCCTCAATCTCCTTAATCTGGTCTTCTGTCAGCCCGTAAAGTCGGAGCTTTTCACGCGCTGCTTCGAGGGTCAGTTTAGAAGTAGACTTCAATGCTGAATTATTCCCTTTGATTTTTTCGTGAGTCTGTTTGGCCTGCAAAAGCTCTTCCTGAGCGCTAATCAATTCCGGGGAATATATATGCACCATCTGTTCGCCTTTTCTTACAGACTCACCCGTAAAATCCACGAACATCTCATCCAGCCTGCCGGGCACCCATGCCGTTATATAGGAGACTTCGGTTTCATCATAGGCGATCTTACCACTCATTCTGACTTCGGAATCGGCAAAAGCGCGCCTTACCGGAGTAGTCTGAATCCGGGCCAGCTTTTTGGCGGTCTCGGACATCTTAAGCTGACGCGGCTCCAAATCGGAGCCGTCATCCGACTCAAGCGGTATCAAATCCATAAAGCAAATCGGACACTTGCCTTCCTCGGGCAGCTTGATCTGGGGATGCATAGAGCAGGTCCAGATAGTCGCTCCGGCTGATGCGGTTTGTGCCTCGGGATCCCCGTGATCATGTGCGTCGGCGGTTTCTGTCTCACTTTTATCGCCGCCGCCGGATATTATCATGCCGAAGGAGAATGCCGCCGCTATCAGCAGTATAAATACAATAAGTCCTTTTCCGCGGCGCGGTATAAATCCAAACCAGCTCTCTTTTTTAGTTCTGTTTTCAGTCATGGCTTTCTCCTTTCAGCATCGGAATCCTATTACATCTCGTGATGTTTCTCGGCCTTTTCCTCATCCTTTTCAGGTTCTTCAGCTTTCTCACCGGCGCTCGACTGCTCATCAAGAACTCCGAGAAATTTCTGCGGCTCTTTTTCAAACGGCGCTATGCATCCAGCGCAGCAGAAATAGACCCTGCGGCCCTCAAAGTCGGTATAGACTTCTTTGGCTTCCAGTTCCTTGCCGGAGACAGGGCAGGCGGTCTGGATATTCTCGAAGATCACACCTTCGGCGGCAGCTTTCTGGAAGTACTTATCCGGATTTTCACGCAGCGGCTTGGAACAACCTGCACAGCAGTGATAAACTCTCTGGCCCTGAATATCGGTGTAGACCTCTTTGTTGATCTTGCCGCCCATGACCGGGCAGTGAGTCTGTGCCTTCATTTCCACAGCTTCGGCCTTTTCGGCTTTTTCAGCTTTCTCATGCTTCTCATGACCTTCGCCGGC
>WJIM01000109.1 GCA_014730285.1 Candidatus Zixiibacteriota bacterium | reverse complement strand
CTGATTAAAAGCTCGTCCTTATAAAGACCGTCCTCTTTGATCGATTCGATGATGTCTTTGTATTTCGTTTCCGATGTTTTGAAAGTCATTCCTTTACTCCCTGTATTAAAAAACGCATTTTTTCAAATCCGCTTACAATAGATCAAGATAAGATAAAGCTGGAGAGGGCGCTTGTCAACTTGGGTGGAAATTATTTGGAGGATGGTTCGGAAACAGGAACGGAGACTACGAATACAGTACCACCCCTCTCGGACTCCGATTTAATCTCGAGCCTGCCCCTGACGATATTCACCCTTTCCATGATATTAATCAGTCCCATACCCCGCTTTCGGGCTGAAGGAGAATATATCTCCTCAGGATCAAACTCAAGACCGTCCTCATATATCTCGAACACTATGGATTTTTCCTGCGCATAACTGTTAAAGACAACTTTATCGGCCTCCGAGTGCTTATAAATATTTATCATTATTTCCTGTATGACACGGAATACGTGAACCTCCGACTGGAGAGCTATGGCGGGCATATCCCTTTCGACATTTATCTCGAGTTTCAATTCGGTCTTTTTTGCAAAGTCCTTCAGATACCACTCAATCGTCGGCCATAAGCCGAGATTATCCAGTATTACAGGACGCAGGTTGGCTGAAATCTGTCGCAAATCCGAGATTGTATCGGACATGGTCTGGGAAATCATCCTGAGACCTTCCTCAATGGGCTTCGTGTCGCCGTCAAGCTTGCGCAAAAGGTTTTGGGTCTGGAGTTTGGTCACGCTTAACGCCTGGCCGATACTGTCGTGCAGCTCCATTGATATCCGCCGCCGTTCCTCCTCCTGCACCCTGATAACATGCCCGGTAACATCGCGCAGCATATCCCGCTGATTTCTAAGCGCAGCCTCGGCCTTCTTTTTGTCAGTGATATCGATAGCCGTAGCTGAAATGTAGAGCGGATCGTTATTTTCATCGGTTAGAATCTGGGCATTGACAAGTGTGGGAAAAACCGTGCCGTCTTTTCTCCGATGCCATATCTCCCGAGCCGAAAAACTGCCCTTGTCGAAAAGCTCCTCCACCGACTCTTCAATTTCATGTTTATGGTTTTCGGAAATCAGAAAATCAACTTTTTTACCTATCAAATCATCGATGGTATAGCCGTGCATTCGGGCATACTGCTCATTACAATATGTAATAGTTGAATCCAGACCGGATATAACGGTGCCGTAGGAGGCGCGGTCCGATATGGTCTTGAACTTCTCTATTTCCTGTTCAGCCTTAATCCTGTCGGTTATGTCATCTACCATCTCGATTGCGGCGATCACATTTCCCTGATTGTCGGTAACAGGCGAGGAGACGATTTTATAATTTCGTATAGTGCCTCCGCTTGGAGTTTCGGTAATGTCTTCGTGTACTTCGCCGTCCTTCAAAGTCCTTATGGTAGGACAATATGAGCAGATTCCCGCTCGCGGGGGATCATTGTACGCCTTGAAGCATATTGGATTTTCGTCAACCTCGATCTTTGGAAACCATTTCTTCATCTGGTTATTCAATGATAGTATTCTCATGTCCGGACTTATAAGCGAAATTCCGATTCCAACATTGTCGATCACACTGCGATACTTCTCCTCGGATTCCCGCAATTGTTCCTCCGTCTCCTTGCGTTCCGAGATATCCCTGACGATTGCCCACAGCCCGTCCGGCAGGCCGTAATCATCATAAGTCAGATAGGTGCGAAGTTCGACCGGGAATATCACTCCCGATTTATTCCGGTATTCTTTTTCATAAGTTTTCGAGTAGCCGGTTACCATTACCTGGTTATTGATAATCTCCTTCTCGAAATCATGCCACTTTTCGGGAGTGATATCCTGGTATGCCAGATCGTAAATCTCATCTGCTGGATATCCGATCATCTCCTGGAAGGCGGAGTTGAACTCCAGAATTTTACCGCTCAAATCTGTCCTTGCATAGCCGTCCATCAGACTGCTGTAAAGCTTGCGGTATTTCTTTTCCGACTCCCTCAATTTAATCTCATTTTGACGGCGTTCTGTAATATCCCGGTCGATAGTATAGACAAGTATGCGTTCGCCCAGAATCACCGGAGCGGCTTCGTATTCGATGTAATTTTCTCGACCGTCAGGACGCTTCCAGGAGTATGTGCTTTTAAATGCTACGCCGCTGATAATCAGCCTGCGGATTTCATGCTCATCCAGATCCCTGTCTTTAATAACCTGTAAATTGTAGATATTCTTGGTTTCCAGAAGCTCTTCCTTACTTCTTCCCGACATATTGGCAAAGCTGTCATTGCAATCGATCAGCCTCTGGCCGTACTCATCCAAACGGTATTCAAAAATCGCAATCCCGTCACTGGTATTCTCAAAGATCGCCCTGAATTTTAACTCCGATTCCTTCAGTGCCTCCTCCGCCCTCCTCTGATCGGTAATATCGCGGCCAACCGACAGAAACTCCCGCATCTTGCCGTCAGAATCGAAAATCATCCGATTACTCCAGCGCTGCCAGCGGACTTCGCCGCCTTTGTTAAATACGCGATGTTCGATTGTGACTACCGGATTTTTATATGTCACCGATTGAATAACTTCCCGCGCTCTTTCGCGATCGTCAGGATGTACGTAATCAAGAAAATTCCTGTTATAGGTCTCTTCCTTGGGGATGTTGAAATAACGGCAGATGGCGTCATTGAGAAATGTTATCGTACCGTCGGGACGGCTGCGTGTTATCAGCTCAGTCTGATCTTCAACCACAGCCCGATACCTCGCCTCGCTTTCCTTCAATTGTGTTTCGGTGCGTTTACGCAAAGTAATATCCCTAACTATACCTGTGGTACGATAGACCTTGCCGCGTTTGTCGGGAATCTGAAATGTGAGAGCCCTCACCCATCTGATCTCTCCGGCTTTTCGCAATAGCCTGAATTCAATATCACTGGGCGCCTGAGTGTCGTCAAAATATTTAATTACGAATTCTTTATCATCCGGATGGACTGCCTTGAGAAAACTACGGCTGTCCTTATAAATCTCTTTTATGGATAGGCCGAAGACATCTTCATAAGCCGGGCTGACATAAACCATTTTTTCGGGATTTCGCTCCAGAATCCAGAACACCTCGGGAATATTTTCGGCCATTTGCCGAAATCTTTCCTCCGATTCTTTCAGCCTGTCGGCTGCCTCCTTGATTTCGGTTATATTTTTGAATATACCCTGTATGCAGATTCGACCTTGAAAAGGCACAACCTTGGATTCGTATTGGATCCAGATGGATTTATTCCTCGGCAGCATAACTTTCTGGATGCCGGAAAATCCGGTTATCTTTCCGTTATTTATCTGCCTATAGGCATCCGCTATCTTCTTTTGATCTTTCTGATCAAGGAACTGGAAAATATCAAGCTCTTCAAGATCATAATCGAAGCCTTTCAAAAACGACTGTGAATACCGGTTGAGATATATAAGCCGCTTCGTTTTGATATCGATTATGAAGAATCCGTACTGAACACTT
>WJIM01000108.1 GCA_014730285.1 Candidatus Zixiibacteriota bacterium | reverse complement strand
TACTACAACCGTGCCATGAAAACCGCCATTATGTTCAATACCACATATTATGGCCAGGTGCGAAGCTGGGCGCTGGGTATGGTCGCCGATTTGAGTGAGCGGCTTTTGGATGTGCATGGCGTACGTGCTGCATGCATTGATTATGACGGCAAAGCTATTGCCCTGATTGGTCCCAGGGGACTCAAGCGCGGCTCGACATTTATAAGGCTTCTGGAAGATGAGGAATCGAATTTCGTCACGAATGATTTTATCTTCGTGCGTTATCGTGCCGCAGATGCAGTAGCCGACTCTCCCGAACGTAAATTCTATTTCAAAACTGTGATAGCCAAAGACCATCCGCATTACGAGAGAATTTTCGACCGCAGTAAATGCGAAAATGTGGTCACCAAACGTTCCGACTGGACTAATACTGATATCATCAGCGAAGAGCTTCCTCTCGATCTGGGCGAACCATACTGCTACTGGGGCAGCAAAGATTCTCGTGCGATGGTCGATCCGGCCTGGATCAATGGTCCGCATAAAGTGGTTAAGCGTTCACGAATAAAGGCGGTAGCGCTTCTGGCAAACGAGCCCAATGCACCGGCGGTGGAGAAACTTTCGCAGGAGGATGCGCTGGATTATATCTCACAGGGCAAGTACCGTCTTCCCAGCGGCGCCGGGATGGGGCCTGTAAGGGAACAGCCGTTTTTCAATCCATATATGCTGGGCGATCCGGTCGAGCTAGAGGATTTGCAGAGACGAAATTTCCATCAGTTGTTCCGTGTAGCCGATGCGTATAAAGTCAATGTAGCGGCGATACCCTCGGAGGCGCTGAAGTCGCGTGTCAAAGAGTTGATCGGGTAGGAGGATAGATTATGGCGAATACACTTGGAATTGTTAAGCCCGACGGCGTCAGACGCAAGCTGGTTGGAAAAATTATTTCCAGAATTGAAAAGGCTGATCTGGTTTTGCGCGGTATGAAAGTCCTGAAGCTTTCCAAAGATCAGGCGCAGAAATTTTACTCTGTTCATGAGGGTAAGCCGTTTTATAACTCGTTGGTGGAGTTTATGACCTCCGGGCCAATCGTCGTGATGGTAATCGGCGGTCATGATTCGATCAGGAGATGGCGCGACCTGATGGGCGCCACCGATCCGGCTAAGGCAAAGTATAATACAATCCGGCGCGAATATGGAACGTCGGTCGAGAAAAATGTCGTCCATGGCTCGGACAGCGAGGCAACGGCAAAGGCCGAGGTATCCTTTTTTTTCAGTGATGACGAAATTCTTCCCAAGGGGATTTAAGCATGTCCGATTCTCTTTATGACATGAATTACTACAGCCGTTTCAATCGCGATCTTCAAAGGCGCTTAAACGGTCCCAATATAAAAGAAGTAAAGCTGAGTGATATGAAGGAGCCATCCTATCAAACCGGACAGAGGACGAAATACGGTTCATGGGGATGGCGTTCGGCGGTATCGAGCAGAATCGGCGGCAAGACTGTTTATCTCGGATCAGAGAAATGCCGCGAGCATCATCTTTCCGAAGGCAAGAAACAGATTATCCGCAGTGCCCCCGAAGAACTTGATAAGGTTTTGCATTTGATGGAGACTCTGCCGTTTGTAAAACTGCGCCGTCAGATGGGCGAGAATTCCGAGTTCAATCCGAAATGCAATCTGTATATGTCCATGGCCGATCCCAAGAATGCGCGTAATGCTCTGATGTGGGGACATACTATGGGCAAACCAACTAATGCCCCGGGCCCCGAATTTACCCTGATACATATCCCGGAAGAACATCATATCCGCCAGCAGGTGCTGATGCTGCCAGATTACAACACAACCGTTGTGCTTGGTTCGGATTATATGGGTGAGGATAAAAAGGGATTTTTGCGTAACGGCATGTATGCGGCCGACAAGCTTAATATGCTGGGGCTTCATGCCGGTACCAAGGTCGTTATTATTCAGGATAAGAAGAGCGGACAACTGAAAAAATACGGCGTGCTTCTTTTTGGTCTGTCGGCCACCGGCAAGAGCACCTGGTCATGCCATCAGCTCGGCCTCGACTGGAAGAAAGGTGAGCGTACTCTTGTATGCCAGGATGATATCTGCTTTTTAAAGAATGACGGTTCGGCTTACGGCTCCGAGCAGAATTATTTCGTCAAGACCGATGTCGATAAAAAGCTTCAGGAGTCGATGTATAATGCGCTGGTGCATAAAAGCGCTATGTATGAGAATGTGATGATTAATGCTGACGGTACTCCGCAGTTTCTGGATGAGAATCTGTGCGGTAACGGCCGCGCGGTTATTATGCGCAAGCAGTTGAAGATCAAGCGCGGTCACTGGCCGTTTGCGATGAAAGATATCTGGTACCCCACTCTGAATCTTCCGCCGGTTGAGGAGCTTGACGGCATCGTCTTTGCCTTTATCACGCGCCGTAATACGATCATGACTTTCTCTCAGCGCCTGACACCCACTCAGGCGGCACTGGCGTATCTCTGGGGCGAGTCCAGTCACAGCTATGCCTCCAATCCGGCCAAGGCGGGCGAGTCGGTTCGCACTGTGGGTACTGATCCGTTTATCGTCGGATCGCGCGCCGCCAAGGTGAATATGTTTTACAATATCGTGATGGATCTCGCCAACAGCTATCCTGACAAAGTACATTTCTATCAATACAACACAGGCGGTATGGGCGAGATTATCGAAAAGGATAAAGACGGCAACAAGAATATGATTCGCAAGACAGAGCGTGTGCCGATCGATACGATGGCTGCTATTCAACGCGGCGATCTGCGCGGTACCAATGAGTATCGTCCCAGCCTTTTCGGCACCGAGGAGATAATCTCGGCCGAGGGTGTTGATCTGGGTATGTATCGTCCCGAAAAATATTACTCGCAGGAGCAGATCGATAATTACCTGCGCGATCTGGTTAACGGCCGCCGCAAATTTACCGAGAAGGTTGCGGAGGAGGGCCTGATGCCGGAGATAATCCGGGCGGCCGAGGAATCATACAGCATCGCCCCCGATTCCGGAACGACGGTTTCGATGGCTACAATCAGAAAGAAGGAGGAGCCGCCTCCGCCCAAAGAAAAACCGGCGGCAAAGCTAACCGACTGGAAACCGAACCCGCGTCTTGCACGCGACCGCGGCTGGCGTTACGGTTGATACTGATTTTGGATATTATCGAAATAAATACCGCCTGAGATGACAAGGCGGTTTTTTGTAGAGATTGGATTGGATGCAATAACGTGGGCGTGTGGAAAAGTGTTCCCTGCCCAAACAAAGCATTTGTAGGTCAAAAGTCTGTGACTTTTGACGAATTTGTCAAATCTCAAATAGTTTTGACCTACGAAAATATGTAAGTAGTGTAGGTCAAGCGCTGAAGGCGCTTGACGTGTATGAAATATTTTGTCAAATCCCTTCAGGATTTGACCTGCAAAAGCAATATGATCAGGTTCGAGTTTACAGTCGAGGGTACGCCGATTTCGCAGCAGGCCAAGAAGCGGCGCGTTCTGAATCAGTGGAAGGCGCAGGTGCGCAACACCGCACGCAAGTACTGGCCTCATAAACAGCCGCCGACTCGAGATCAGATTCGTATGACCCTGACATATTTTTATAAGTACGAGGCTCTGGATGTTGACAATATGATTAAGCCGATTCAGGATGCATTGATCGGGCTGGTCTACAATGACGATAAGCAAATCACCGATGTCTACAGCCGCAAGCGCAAACTTAATACGAGCTTTCGTCTTTTGAATGTCTCGCCGGCAATTGCACGCGGCCTAGCCAGCGGACGGGAGTTTTTGCATGTGCTGATAGAAGATGCGAGGATGGTATGAGGAATCTGGCTCAGTAGGTCAAAAGTCTGTGACTTTTGACAGAATGCCAAATCCCTTCAGGATTTGACCTATAAACTCATAGAGTCATTCTGGGCGAACCGAAGAATCTGTATATTCGTGAGAGATTCTTCAGTCGTTTCGCTCCCTCAGAATGACAATAAAATGTTATTATATTTTGTAGGTCAAAAGTCTGTGACTTTTGACAGAAAGTCAAATCTCAGAGAGATTTGACCTACAGTTCAATCAAACAAGGGCTTTAAAAAAATATATGGTGCAGCGTAAGACAAACAGGGAACGCAAACGGATCACCGCGATTGCACGGGAGTATGCCGAGAAGGGGTATGATGTTAATGTCAGCCCGAATCGTGACGAGCTCCCGGAGTTTCTGCAGAGCTTCCGTCCCGATATAATAGCCACCAGCTATAACGAGAATGTTGCGGTGGAGGTAAAGGCGGGGAAGAATCTGATCAAGTCGCCGTATCTTCCCAAGCTGGCCAAGGCTATCGAGGATAACGAAGGCTGGCGATTCGAGATGGTGGTCACCAATCCGCGCCGCAAGAATGAGCCGATTGAGGATGATATCGACGTCCTGAATAAAGAGGATATCATAAAGCGTATCGATGAGATAAAACATCTTCTGGAGATAGAGCAGATCGAGGCGGCGATTCTTTTGGGATGGTCGGCTATCGAGGGCACGCTCAGGCTTCTGGCAAAACGCGAGAGAGTCAAGATCAAGCGGCGCACGCCCTCATACGTGGCAAAGAAGATGCTCAACCTTGGTATCATCACTCAGGAGGATCATGACGCCCTTCACGATGCCATCGAACTACGCAACTCAGTCATCCATGGCTACAAAACCGCCCAGGCCGATTCGGGTGTGGTGGTGGATATGCTGGCGATAGTGGAGGGGCTGCTGGTGTAAAATCCAGATATATGTTAAGCATTCGATAAATCTTCCTTTTTATCTTTATCCTCACTCACTTTTTGTAGACTGTCAGATGCCTGAAACACATATGTAAGTCCATTAAGCTCCACCTTATGTTCAATCTTTGGCGGAACAATGATAAACCCTTTTTCGACCTTAATTTCTCCCGAATCTCCCGAATCAGGATCATTATACTTTATTTTCATCGGGAATTCTGAAATGTAAATCTCGGTTGTGTAGCTATGACAATGAGATTCCTGCCTGGATTTTTCATTGGCTACTGAAAAATTAAAATTGTCATCTTCGAGTTCAATGATATTCTTGCCTACAATCTTTCCCTCTTTGATGCCGAATGTCCACTTGGGAAGTTCCCATTTGCTTTCGTTTAAAGCGGGCTTATGTTCTTTTGCAATTAGTTTTAAAGGGTGGGAATTCAAATATGAAAGGCACTCATGGATGTCTTTTTCTTCTGCATAAAGTGGTGATTTCAGATTTAGCCTCTGCATTCCCTTTTTTTTGCAAAAATCTGGGATATTAATATTCTTAATTTTCTTCTTAATATGAGTTCTTATCATATGACAAAAAAACACCGAAAACATAATGATTAAACCATCTACGATGATTATAATTATATAATTATTGGTTACTATCCACAATAAATAACCCAGCAAAAAAGTAATTAGAAGTAGATACATTAATAAAATTGTCGATTGCACTGAAAAACGTGGAGAATAGTATTTCACTGCATAACCGAGGCACTCTTCACATTTTTTTATGACCTCGATCTTATTATAGAATAGATGAGCATGTACAATATTTATATATGCCCCGATTGCACATACAAGTATGCCTAATCCTAAAAGCATTATGTAAAGAGTCTGCTGTTCCTCATATGTAATATTTGCTATTGCATAAAAAACACCAAAAACAATCAATAGAATCTTCCATTCCTGATTTCTCGTATGGTGTATATCAGCCCACTCTATTTTCATTAATTCAATAAGATTCTTCTGATCTGACATACAGCAATCCTTGCTAAGTTAGTTAATTACATGTAATGCGAATATGGCAATTAACATATCATAGATGTTATTGTCAAGGTATATAATTATGTTGTCATAAAAAGTCCCGGCCAATATTAGTATCAGCCGGGACTTGCAAAGCTTGTCTATAATTTCTCGAATATGTACTAAAACTCAGTCTCTCCGATCTGCCATTTTCCGTTGTTCTCAAATAGTGCGATTTTGGTTATGTTGCCCTTTCCGCTGGCGCTATCGGTGAAGCGGATTTCCAGCACACATTTGCCATCGCCGTCGGAATGATTCTCGGAAATGATTTCATGCTTAACTCCGGGCATCTGCCTGAACTCTCTCAATTGAGCATCATCATTGGCGTCCATCTCGGCGTAAAGAGCGCTGCCGTTTTGAACGTATTTACTGAATGCCTGCGAAATATTTCCGGCCTTGATTTCAGACATGAAAGCATCGAAAACATCAGCGGGATTGTCGGGGTACGATTTGCTGTGAGCCTCCGCCTTCTGTGATCCTGCCGAGGCACTGCTGGTGCTCTCAGCGCTCTCGCTATCTCCACCTCCGCATGAAACCATGCCCAAGCATAGCGCCATGAGGCACATACCCAATAAAATGATGATATGTTTCTTTGTCATTTGTCCTCCTGTTGCAGTCCGTTGATTTGTAACCAGGGTATTTTAATGAAATGCTAAAGATGAAACAATATTATAAATGTTAGATTTGTGTCATGAGAAAAGGTGAAGACAGAGGGAGTTTTCAGTAGAGCTTAGCGCTTGATGCTTTTCTCGACATCGCCCAGCATCTCCAAAAGATTGGCGGCGACAAAGCCGGCAATCGCAAGGGCGATCATAATAATGATAATTATCAGAACGACATTCATAGCCCCTCCTTCATGAATTTGATATAAAATAACATTATTATATGGGGAGGTCAAGTTTAAATAGTGCAGGGAATTTTAATGGATACGCGCCCAAATCCGTCAATGGCCGGATCTATGGACTGGCTTTGGGCGTGTGGAAAAATTTTAACCCGCCCAAACGAAGTTTGAGCAGGCCACCCGGATATAAATCCGCGGAGTGATCGCAGGTCAAAGGTCTGCGACTTTTGACAATGTTACGGAAATTGTCAAATCTCACAGAGATTTGACCTGCTGAGTTATCCAGTCAATCGCCTAATAAAAGGCCAGCGAGGCCGGCAGATAACATTCATCGTTGGCAAAAGGACGGTCGCTCATTAAAAGCTCGTTTTCTTCCAGCTTGAATTTGTTACTGAACAAAAAGTCAAGCACAGAGCCATTACTGCCCGGCACCCAGACCATAAGCTTATCGAATTTCTGAGCGCGAATGTAATTAATTGTCTCCGCCAGGCAGGGGATAAGATACTTCGGTTTGGATACAGCCACCGGAGCTATTACGCTGTCGCGTGTAATCCATGTATAACCCACCGGGCGGCCGCGGTATTTATAGATGAATCCGTGCACAAGCTCGCTGTCGATCCAGAATTTATGATCCTCGGGACGGCATACCCCGCGGTTGGGCAGATCGAATTTATTCAAAATCGGAATCTGATCGTAATCCTCAATCGGCACAGCCTTCAGATCATAATCAGTTTTGATTTTCTGCACCCGCTTTTTCTTATCAAAAGTCCATGACATCATGGGCAGCATTTGAATCGGATACATCCCGAATTGGGCATACAGCTGAACTGCAAACGGATTGAAGGCGAAAGTTGCCAGTGAACGGGTATGGATTTCAGCTTCTTTATCGAAATTATAGACCCGCTTCAGCAGCTTTCTTCCAATGCCCTTGCCCTGAAAACGCTGATCGGTGAAAAGATGCGCCAGGTACCAGTGGCCGTCCCGGATCATGGCCGAGGCATACCCCACCATCCGGTTACCGGAGAATGCTCCAATTGTGCCGCCCGGGTCGGTCTTGAGCAGATGGCACATCATAGTATTGCGAGCGCGTCTCGGTTTATACGGTACCGGCGGCATGCTGTGGCTTTCACGCAGACCGTTCATGGTTCGCATGACCAGCCGTTCAGCCAGCCGTGTATCATCAGGTTTTATCTTTCTTATGCTGAGCTTCATATCTCCCTCCCGGCATCATTTAAGGTCTCTCCTTTTGACGATAATTACAGAGAGAGGTTTCGAAACGGGGTCAATCATCCGATTAATATTAAAAAGAATCCGAAGCGCCAGATTGTCAACAAGAATAAAATGGCTAAAAAGCCCCAAAATATAGGCGGTTTTGTGCGTTTCATTTATAAGTTTTTATTGACTATTGCGAGAAGGCCGGTAAATTATATCTTTTTAAGATGTCATAACGGCGGTTGGCTATGTTAAACAGGAATGTTCTTATCTTAAATCAGAACTACGAGCCGTTGACTGTCTGTTCAGTCAAGAGGGCTGTTGTTATGATGTTGTTGGGCAAAGTAGAAATGATCGAGACACTGGACGGACATATGCTGCATTCGGTCAGCGCGGCTATTCGGGTTCCCTCGGTGGTAAGGCTGGGATTTTATGTCAAGGTCCCGCGTAAGCGGATATTCCTTTCGCGCAAAAATATCATCAAGCGCGACGGGCATAAATGCATGTACTGCGGCCGCACCGACGGCGCTATGACGGTGGATCATGTGGTGCCCAAGCGTATGGGCGGCAAAGACACCTGGGAGAACCTGGTCTGTGCCTGCACCAAATGTAATAACCGCAAGGGCGACCGTACCCCGGAGCAGGCCAATATGACATTGATAAAAAAGCCCAAAAAGCCCAATCATCTTATGTTTATACAGCGGTTTATCGGTATATCCGACGACAACTGGAAGCCCTATTTGTTTATGGAGGATTTTCATTAGATGGCACAACAGGTTATTCTTTCCGGGATGCAGCCTACCGGATCACTTCATCTTGGAAATTATGAGGGGGCCTTAAAGAATTGGATCTCGCTGCAGGACGATTACGAAATGTACTGTTGCATTGTCGACTGGCATTCGTTGACATCTCTGTACGATAAGACCGAGGTGCTCGAGGACCAGATATTTCAGATGGCGGTCGATTATATTTCGGCCGGGCTCGATCCCAAAAAATGCGCTATTTTTGTGCAGTCCCAGGTCAAGGAACATTCTGAGCTGCATCTGCTCCTGTCGATGATAATACCCACTCCGTGGCTGGAAAGGGTGCCGTCGTATAAGGAAAAATCCAAAACGATGGGATTGGAATCTTACGGCTTTCTGGGGTATCCGCTTCTGCAGGCGGCCGATATTCTGCTCTATCGCGCCAATTATGTTCCGGTCGGCAAGGATCAGCTCCCGCATATCGAGCTGACACGTGAAGTCGCTCGAAGGTTTAACGGTTTTTACGGTGATGTATTTCCTGAGCCGAAAGATAAGCTTACCAAATTTGCGGCGGTGCCGGGAGTGGACGGCAACCGTATGAGCAAGTCTTACGGTAATCATATCTGCCTGGCTGATACGCCCGAGGAAACCGCCAAGAAAATATCGCAGATGTTTACCGATCCGGAGAAATTACGCAAGGGCGATCCCGGACGTCCGGAGGTTTGCCCGGTCTTCACATTGCATCAAATCTATTCCAGCAAGGAAGAGGCTGAAAAGATCGACAAGGATTGCCGTTCAGGCGCATTGGGATGTGTGGCTGATAAAAAGCATCTGGCTGAAAATATAAATAATGCGCTGGCTCCGATCCGTGAGAAAGCGGCAGAGCTGAGATCGAATCCAGACACTGTCTGGGATATTCTGAACGAGGGCGCGAACAAAGCG
>WJIM01000107.1 GCA_014730285.1 Candidatus Zixiibacteriota bacterium | reverse complement strand
GGTAAGCTGGCCGACCAGATATCCGGCCGTCATAAACATCAGGTTATTGTACTCGAACGATGCGCGCAGTTCGTTACTGAACTCGAGATACTGCATACGGCTAAAAATCTCTTCACGGCTGAAGGGCGAGTTATACCACAAGAGGTCATGCCGCGGCATGCCGGATATATGCGTTACCAAATCTATGGGAGTCATGTGCAATGTAGCGTAGTCATCTTTCAGCCTGAAATCGGGCAGGTAGTTGATGACTTTCTCCTCCCAGTCGAGTATGCCTTCATCGGCAAGCATACCCATCGCGGCCGTTGTAAATGCCTTGGTCGTTGAGCCTATTGCATAGAGGGTCTGGGGAGTCACCGGCAGGCTGTCTTCCAGATTCCTGTAGCCATAGCCCTCGAGCAAAACAACCTCGCCTTCATAAACGACTCCGACTGCGAATCCGGGCGGTTCCCAGACGGTCAACATAGAATCACAGAATGATTTTATTTTCTCGATATTTTCCTGAAGGATCGCTTCACGCTGAGCTTTTTTCTCGGGATCTTCCTTGATCAGATAAAACTGAAATGTCTGCCCGCCCTGCGTGAAGTCTCCGTTTAATGTGTCGCCGTTTTCCGAGAGCTCTCCCTCAAAGCTGGCGTTTCCCGGTACTTCCTCGAGATCGGAGCTTACTTTTCTGCCATCGACTCTGACATTGGTAACCGGCAAATCTTCGGCCGCCTGCTGGGGGATATCCATTTCACCGATATACTCACCATTTTCGTCAAGCTCGAAATCTATAAATATTTCCAATTCCATCTGCTTCAGGTCGATTGCACCCTCCCATCTACCGGTGATGTCAACATCTTCCTGGCCCTGAAGGCATATCGGAATCAAAACAAAGCACAGGCCCAATAACGCCATAAACAATCTATTCATTTTTCACTCCTTTGAATTTGTGCAAATTTGTTTTATATATTACACACATCAGGCAGGTAAATTCAAGCAAAAAGACTGTATAAGAAATAATTGAATTTCCTGGTTTGGGAGATTTTAAATTTTTTATGCAACATTTGGAGAAAATTCGCATATGTCTAAAATATGGATGATGCTCTAATGGCTGCATATGAGGTTGAGGAGAAGAAGCCCGGCTTTCCAGGCATGCTCAAACTGCTTCTTTTCCGCCCCTACACATTTTTCAAGAAGACCGTGGCGCGGGATGAGTTCCCGTATCTGACATTTTCCGCATGGCTTCTGGGGCTGGCAATGGCATTGCAGTTGATGGATAAAACATTGCTCACCCCGGGAGGTTTGATTACCGGAAGAATCTCGTCATTTGTGCTTCTGATGCTGATGAGCTTTGCTTTCATGGGGCTATTTTATATGATAGGCGGAGTCCTGTTTCACTTTTATGCTTATCTGGCCGATTCGCGGAAGGATATGAAGAATTCGCTGGCGGTGACAGTATATGCCTGGATGCCGTTTGTTCTCGCTGTTTTCCTGACCAAGATCGGCCTGATTATTGCATTTGGCGGAGATTATCACACTGCTCCCTCGGAAATTCCTATTCTCAATATGATAATCTACGCAGTTCTGGGTGTCAGCATATTATATGGCTGGTTTCTGGCGGTTTTTGGAGCGGTTGTATCGCTGGGCTGCAAAAAGCTGAGGGCTATTCTGATGCTTTTCGTTGTGCCGATACTATGGTTCGTCTTTCTTGCATTTCTGTTTAATTATCTTGGATTTATGAATATGTAAATAAGCTTCTAATAAAATATCCTTTCTTGAATAGGTCGTGGTTTGTTAATTAGGCTCTAAACAAATCGGGAAAGAAATCCCTATCCATTTCTTATCAAGAGTAGAAAAGCCGCTCTGTGAAGAGCGGCTTTTCCTTTGGAGGAGAGTGTTAATGAATTGACGCTACAATCGGCCGTGTAAAGGTTTGTGGGGTGGGATTAATATGGCTGATATTATCGCCGTCCGCAATATAGATCCCTTCATGCGGAGTACCCACGACCGTGTAATCGTCATTGGAAGCTAAGGCTGTTACATCCATGCCCTCTGACCAGGCTCTGGGAGTCACGCAGTCTTCGAAGATTTCGTAGATGCCCCAGTCATTCGTGCCTACCACGATTTTCCAGCCTTTGAAGTCGATGTGCCTGACATCGCAGATCATGAGGCCGTCCTCTTCATTGTAAAGGCTCCATCTTCCACCATCGAAAACATACAGCCCGTATGCAGTGCCCGCAAACAGGCGCTGGAACTTGATTCCAAGATCGGCCACATAGTCAAAGGCTGTGGTATCGTCAACCAGAAAGCGCTTCTTCCATTTCATACCGTCGAAACTGTAGAGGCCATGCCCGGCAGTTGAGACCCAGATTTGATCTCCCGAAGCTTCTACCGAAAGAATATCCAGTACCTTGAGAATCTGCTGACCGGTGCCGTCCTGATATGCAATCAGGCCGTCCTTGGCTGTGCCGATCAGGAGGCTTCCCTGCGATTCTGCCAGAGCAGTTACCGGCGGTTCGAAACCGAATTCTATGTTTTCAATATTTCCGGCCTGATCGATTTGAGCCAGGCCGCCCTGTGTACCGACAATCAGCTTATCCTCAACCTGGAGCAGGGCATTCACATTGTATTCTTTCAAACCGTTGGCATAGTAGAAGAACTGATAGGAGGAATCCTCGGGCTTGTAGGTGAAAACGCCGCCCTCGGTGCCGGCCGCGATTCTGTCGTTCCAGAAGGTCAGGTCCTTGACATAGGCAAACGACACCTGCAGGGTCTCAGCCGGTTCCGGTTCTATGGGAATGACCTGCTCGGGGACCTCTCCCATGTTAATGTTTTCATCTTCAACCAGACCGGAATCGGCCTTGACCTGCATATCCTTTGGCTCAACCGGCTGCTCTCTCTTCTTGATGCTTACCGCGAAGATTATAATAATTGCGAGAACTATGACCGATGAAACTGCGATAAATCCTAATTTCGTTTTCATTTTGAACTCCTTGTTAGAAGGTTTCAGGTTTTATGTCTTCATACCAGATATAAAACAGAAACCATGCCGAAAACATATATGGTTTAATCACAAGGATTTACGGGGGATGGGAGGTGTCTGGACACTGTTTGACCGTGTCAGAAATTACACGCTAAAAATTATTTATTCTTTCGAGAAGTGAGGCCAATGATTGGCGATGCTCAGGATCGTCGATATTTGCCATACCCATCTCGAGCACCTGCCTCGCTTTCTCTTTCTGATCATGAAGCAGGTAGAAGGTGCCAAGTTTGCGGTAGCCGAGATAGAAGGATTGGTCGCGAGAGATCGAGTTCAAAAGATAAACCTCGGCTGAATCCGGAGCACCCAATTGCAGGAATGTTTCCGCTATCGAGACCAGCGAACCCGGATCGGGATTTCGTTCACCCGCCAATGAGAGAATCGAGATTCCCCGGATTTTTTTGTTGAGCTGATTATAGAGGTTGGCCAGGGTTGTATGCGCCTCGAGGGGGCTTGAGGGATTTTCGGTCAACTCCTCCAGTAGCCGAACGGCGTTGTTATAGCTATTTATCTGGGCGTATGTTTTTGAAATTTCTGTCAGTTTGTCGAAGTCACCGAAATGCTTTTCGGCGTCAGACAATATCTCTGTTGCCTTATCTTTTTGTCCGCTGGAATGCAGCATTTTTGCCAGATAAATATATGACTCGAAGCGGTCGGAATTATGATCGATAACATGGCGATAATAATATTCTGATGAATCATATTGCCCGGTTCGCGCAAATGTCAGTCCCATCTTCTCATAGGCCGGTAGATAATTGCGATCTTTTTCAATTTCCAGGCGGTATTCCTCCAAAGCCCGTTCATAGCGCTTTGTCTGGTGATATACTCCGCCAAGGTTATGATGGATATGCGGATAGTCTGGGTCGTAATTTTCGACCATTCTGAAATAGTTTTCAGCCAGATCATAGGCACGGCTGTCCTTTTCACCGATCAGGGCGTAGGTGATTCCCAGATAATTCAATGTCGGCAGGTAAGCCGAGTCGATCTGCAATGCCTTGTAAAAATGCTCCACAGCCTCTTCAGTGCGGCCGTCCTCCAGCAGCTTCATGGCGATTTTATGCTGGTAGCGTGGATGATCCTGGTAGTTTCCTGCCCCTCTCAGAGCATCATAGTAATTTGCCGTGTCGTTTTCCATCAGATAGTAATTGCCGAGGTTTTCGAGATTTAGATGCCGTCCGTATTCGATCTGGCTGATTATATCTTTGTATCTCTCCAGCGAGGGCTTTTCCTGTGAGTTAACTATTACGAATGCGAATGAGATTATAAGCGCCGGGAGCAGAGGTGAAAACTTTTTCCAGGCGGAGTAATCCTCGACCGAGGAGAGTCCTTGTATCAGGATAATTCCCGCCAGAATATTCAACGGTATCGCAATCGAGCTGAAAAGGTCCCAGTCGCGTCCAATGCCGAATGAGGTGGCAAATAACAAAAGAAAACCGATACCGCAGATCGACATCAATCCTATGAATAAATTCAAGCGAGTTTTATAAAACTGCTTTTGAAATGGATTGAGAGCCGCAAAAATAATTATAGCCGCAGGCGATACCAATAGGAGTTGATTGAGAATATCCAGAAGATGCCTGGGTGAAAACAGCCAGTAGCCGAAATCATTGGGTATAAGCGGGATAATAAGATAATCGAAGATATTCTGCCTGAAGCTGCCGCCGAACTGCAAATTGTTGAGCACTACTACCATTGAAATCAACAGGATCGGAATAATAAGCGCTCCGATAAAATCGGCTGCGCCGTTGTTTTTGTCACTTGAGCGCCATAAGATTATTGCCAGCACCAAAAAAGCAGGGTAATAGGCAAAAAGTGACATATGAAACAGACAGGCTATAAAATATACCAGGAGTCCGGGCAATATCGAGCGGTTGCTTTTGAGTTCGAGGTATATCAGACCGACTGCAAACAACAGGAAGGGGGTTGAAATGCTGTAGCTTTCCACATATCCGAAAAATATCTGAATCAGGGCGCTCGAGAAAAGCAGTCCACCCATCAAAATTTTTTCGGATTGCGATTTGCCATAGCGGCCGGAAAACCAGATACCGAATAAAAAGTAAAGTATGCCGCCGAAAATCGATACTATTTGATGAGTCTGGAAGCTTTTCAGGCCAAACCAGCTTCCAAGTGTGTTGTATACGATGAACTGCAGGAATTTGTCAAGCGGCTCGGTGAAATGCAATTTCGAGCCCAGGTTGGTTTCATTGGCACGCAGGTAGCCGTCCCCCAAAAGCATAGTTGCCGAGCGAAATTGATAAAATATTATGACCAGAAGTGCGGCCGAGAAGAATATAATTGCAATTCTCTTGATGATTAAATCCGAATTGTCCTGTGGTTTGTACCGGGTTTGCGAGAATTGTGAGAGCAGCAGATACACGATTAGTGCAGATATTGCTATTAGAACTGAATGAAACAGGCTCAAGTAGCCGGGGAGGTTGATGCTCCAGAGGAATCCGGGCTTAAAGAGAGAGGCAGCGATTATAAGAAATGTTAGAATTGCCGAAACAATTACGAGTCTGTTGAGTTTCATGCATGGGAATATAAAGTCGTCAGGCTGTATTTCAAGTTAAAAAGAAATGACCGCTTGACAGTGCCTGAAAAAAGATTTTATTCTAACTCGTTCGGGGTGTGGC
>WJIM01000106.1 GCA_014730285.1 Candidatus Zixiibacteriota bacterium | reverse complement strand
CAGGCGGAGCTGAAGCTGCCGGAATTCGGACTTAAGGTCCGCAATTATTACTGGACCGAAACGGATACATTGGCCAGCGACGTTGTGGCTTACACAGTTCCCCCGTCAGGATCTCTTGTCCCGAGGGGAGCGGGAATCGACCTCTATATAAACCGCGGCCTCGAATCGGATGAGGGCTATATGCCCAAGGTATTGGGCGATCCTCTGGAGGATGCCCTGTCGCTGCTGGACTCGTTGGGATTTCCGGAGCCGCGTGTGGAATATGTAACCAATCCGCTGCTCCTGCCCCAGATAGTAACCTATCAGCATCCCGGGGCGGGAACAAAATCGATAATCGATTCAACCGATATACTTCTGGTAGTACCTGTAGGTGAATGATGATAAAACTTGCACCGTCAATTCTGGGAGCCGATTTCGGCCATCTGGAAGAGGAAATTAAAAAGACAGATGAGTCTGGTTGTGACTGGATTCATCTGGATATAATGGACGGTCATCTGGTGCCGAATATCAGTTTCGGCCCGGCAATTATTAAATATGTCCGATCGAAATCCGACCTTTTTTTGGATTCTCATCTGATGATCTCAAATCCGGAAAAATACCTGGAGGTTTATGCCGAGGCCGGGAGCGACCTGATAGTAATCCATTATGAGATAGAACACGATAAGATTCCGCTCTTGAAAAAAATCAGAAAACTGGGTAAAAAAGCCGGTATCAGCATAAATCCGCATACGCCCTTTGAGGCAGTTGAGGATATTATAGAGTATTGTGATCTGATTTTGATAATGACCGTTCATCCCGGTTTCGCAGGGCAGAAATTTATGCGTCAGGTGGTACCTAAAATCCGTCAGGCCCGAGAATTTATCGATTCGAACAATCTGGATATAGAAATCGAGGTTGACGGCGGTGTGAGCCTGAAAACCGCACAAAAAGTAATAGATGCCGGAGCGGATATTCTTGTAGCCGGATCGGCCTTTTATAAATCCGGCGATTATAGCGAATTCACCCAAAAAATGAAGGAATTAGCGGGCAAATCCTGAATTCCAACTTTT
Source organism: Candidatus Zixiibacteriota bacterium (assembly GCA_014730285.1). GTDB lineage: Bacteria > Zixibacteria > MSB-5A5 > JAABVY01 > JAABVY01 > JAABVY01. The sequence continues at coordinate 23,288 of WJIM01000106.1, read as the reverse complement.
TATCTCCCCTTAAAAATCGCTTGCAATATCAGGATTATGTGATATATTTCCGGTTTGTCTAAGAAGGATTTTTATGTTTGATGAACTGACAGACAAATTAGAAGGCGTATTTAAGAAGCTGCGCGGGCATGGCAAGCTCTCGGAAGCCAACATCAAAGACGCAATGAAAGAGGTGCGTCTGGCCCTTCTGGAAGCGGACGTAAACTACCGTGTAGTAAAGCGTTTTATCAAGGATGTCACAGAGAAATCGATGGGCGCCGAGGTGCTCCAGTCGATTTCACCGGGCCAGCAGATAATCAAGATCGTGCACGATCAACTGGTTGAGGTTCTCGGAGGTGAAGCCGAAGAGATGATATTGTCCTCCTCCCCTCCGACTAAAATCGTACTGGTCGGCCTGCAGGGCTCCGGCAAGACTACTATGTGCGGCAAGCTGGCCAAGTTTTACCGCAGTAAAAATAAATCACCGCTTCTGGTGGCAGCGGATATCTACCGTCCGGCGGCCGTGGATCAGCTCAAAACGCTGGGTAAAAATATCGATATACCGGTATTTCATGTCGACAAGGATCCGCCCAAAATCAGCAAGAAAGCTCTGGATCATGCCTCGGATAACAACAATGATGTCGTTATAATCGATACCGCGGGACGTCTGCATATAGATGACGCCCTGATGGAGGAGCTGAAAAATATTCGCAAGAATGTCGAGCCGCATGAAATCCTTCTGATTGCCGATGCTATGACCGGACAGGATGCGGTAAATATCGCGCAGGAATTTAATCGACGTTTGGATTTGACCGGCGTAATATTGACTAAGATGGATGGTGATGCGCGCGGTGGCGCGGCATTATCGATTAAGAACGTCACCGGCAAACCGATCAAGCTGGTCGGAACCGGCGAGAAGCTCGATGATCTCGAAGTCTTCCATCCCGACCGTATGGCCTCGCGCATACTCGGTATGGGTGATGTTGTCTCGCTGGTCGAGAAAGCCCAGCAGACAATCGACACAAAAGAGGCCGAAAAGCTGGAGAAAAAGCTGCGCAAGGAATCTTTCACGCTGGAGGATTTTTATAACCAGATGCAGCAGCTCAAGAAGATGGGTCCGCTGGAATCGCTGGTCTCGATGCTTCCGGGCGCTGGAAACGCATTGAAGGGGCTCAAGATCGACGATTCGGCTATGGGCAAGGTGGAGGCTATAATACAATCGATGACTCCCGAGGAGCGCGCCAAACCGAAAATAATAGACGGCTCCCGGCGCAGGCGAATTGCGACCGGTTCGGGCAATTCGGTTGTTGATGTAAACAGATTATTAAAGCAGTTCAATATGATGCAAAAGATGATAAAGAAGATTTCCCGAGGGCAGATGAAAGATTTTGCCAAAGGTTTATTTTCATAATTAAGGAGGTTTGATTTTTGGCTGTACGCATACGCTTAAGGAGAATGGGTGCCAAGAAGAGGGCATTTTACAGATTCGTTGCCGCTGACAGCAGGTCGCCCAGAGACGGAAGGTTCATTGAGGTGTTGGGGTACTACAATCCGATTGAGAAACCAGCCAAGGTGGTCGTGCATCAGGATAAGGTATTCAAATGGCTCAAGAACGGCGCAAAGATGACTGAGACGGTTGAATCGCTATTCAGACAAATCTCCATAATGGAGAAATGGGAGAAGATCAAAGCCGGCGAGACCGGGGAAGATATCACCATAAAGGACACTATCAGCGAGCGGAAGAAGAAGACCAAACGCGCCAAGAAAGCACAGGCAACTGAGGAAGCAGAGAAAGCTGAAAAGGCTGAGGAAGCAGAAACTACTACCGGCGAGGAAGAGGAAAAACCTGAAGAAGAGGCTAAAACTGAGGAAAGCTAATCTGGAGATTCTATGCAAAGGAGTGTAACGTGAAAGAGTTCATCGAAACCATCGTTCAGCATCTGGTCGATCAGCCGGATTTAGTCCGCTTAACCGAAGTTCAGGGCGCCAAGACAACTGTATACGAATTGAGAGTGGGTCCGGGAGATCTGGGCAAAGTAATCGGAAAGAAAGGTCAAACCGCCAAGTCGATCAGGACTCTGATTGCGGCTATTAGCGCCAAAAAAGGCAAACGTGCAGTCCTGGAGATTCTGGAATAGCAAGTGTCTGATGACAGAGTTGCCATCGCTTTTATAAACAAAGCCTGGGGAGTTAAGGGCGAGGTCATTGCCGAACCGTTAACGGAATTCATACATCGCTTCAAACAGGTCGAGATAGTTACCGTACCTATTGCACGGCGGGAATTGAAGCTGACTGTGGCATGGGCAAAAAAGCATGGCGGAAAAATAGTTTTTAAATTCGAGGAGATAAACGATAGAGGCGAGGCCAACCGGCTTCGAAATTCTTATATAGAAATTGAAAAATCAGAGGTCTACGAGCTTCCCGAGGGTAATTACTATCAGTTCGAGCTGGTCGGCCTGGAGGTCGAGGATTTAGAACAGGGCTGCCTGGGAATTTTAGAAGAAGTCTGGGAGTATCCCTCCAGCGATATACTGGTAGTTCGCTCCGACAGGGGAAGGCTTTTGATTCCGGCCATTAAAGAGGTCGTAAAGAAAGTAGATATTAAAAATAATAAACTGGAGGTAACGCTTTTACCCGGGATGGAATTTGAGGCTGAATGAGAATCGAGGTCTTGACCATTTTTCCGGAAATGTTCGACAGTCCGATTAAATCGAGTCTTTTGGGCAAAGCCCGTGACGCCGGTATTTTAGAGATCAATGTCACTGACATACGGGATTTTGCCACTGACAAACACAGGACGGTCGATGACACCCCTTTTGGCGGGGGAGCCGGGATGGTAATGAAGGCCGAGCCGATTGACCGAGCATTGGAAAAAATTGCAGAAGGTCTTGAGAATCCAAGGATTTTACTGACTTCAGCCTCAGGCAGAAAATTCGATCAGAAAATGGCAAATGAACTCTCCCGGGAAGAGAGTATTATAATTATCTGCGGACGATATAAAGGCGTGGATGAGCGAGTTCTCGAGCTTCATCCCATAGAGGAAGTCTCGATCGGCGATTATGTCCTCTCCGGAGGAGAGGTAGCCGCGCTGACTATGATTGAGGCGGTTGCCCGGCTGATTCCGGGATATATGGGAAAGATCGAAGCGGGCGAAAATGATGCTTTCGCCTGGGGAATTTTGGGATTCCCGAATTACACTCATCCGCAGGAATATAAGGGATTGAAGGTTCCGGATGTTCTGGTGTCCGGGCATCATGCAAAGATCGATAGCTTCAGGCGTCGCAGTGCGCTCAAAAAAACTTTGCAGAACCGGCCGGAACTTTTGGAAAAGATCGAACTTAGTGATACTGATAAAAAGTTTTTGGAAGAAATAAAGAATGAGAATAAATAATTCTGTAAATAGATTTCTGGAGGTCTGAAATGGACTTGATGTCGAAACTCGAAGGCGAGTACAGAAAAAAGGATATACCGAAATTCTCACCCGGAGATACTGTTAAAGTCCACGTTCGTATTAAGGAAGGCGACAGAGAAAGGATTCAGGTTTTTCAGGGTACTGTAATCAAGAAGCGCGGCTCCGGCCTGGGCGCGTCATTTACGGTAAGAAAGGTCTCATCAGGTGTTGCGGTGGAGAGAATATTTCCCGTCCATTCGCCAAACATCACCGAGATCGAGAGGCTCAGGATGGGCAAGGTAAGGCGCTCTAAGCTCTACTACCTTCGCAATCTTTCCGGCAAGCAGTCCCGTATCGTTGAGAAAAAGGAAGATAAAAAGGTTAATAACAAGAAAGCGAAAGCCAAATAGAACTTCCGCTCGCCGTGTGAAAAAGTAAAAAAGCCCGCTTGCGGGCTTTTTTTATTCCATCTTGAAATGATCGGGTTCCAGAAGCAGATTCCCGGCCTCGAAGTTTTGATTCAGCCGGGCATAAACCAGGCCCTCATTATTGCGCAGCTCGAGTATATGGTACCCCGGCTCGAGTCCCAGTTGATCCTTCATAAACTGCGATACCGTACCCTGGGGAATCATATCGACATAGAGCGTATGATCGGAAAGGGAATCGGGGAAATCCTGGAATCTGATAAATACGATACCCGTTCCTTCCGACATAACATCGGAGGACTCCTCCTGCCCTCCTGTCAAACCGCCGATAAATTTATCTACTGAAGGTTTCACGCCGCCCACATCATAAGCATAAGCGGCATAACCGAGAATCGCCAGAAGCACTATAAAGGAAAGTATATACCAGCCTGCACCGCCTTTACGTTTGGGCTCTTCATGGTATACCGGCACAGGTCCGGTAACCTGTTCCTTCGAATTACTGGGGGACTCTTGTTTCGGTTTTGATGAAAATGCTTTTCGGAGAAGATCATCCTCGGACATCAGATCCTGACGAGACTCCTCGTCAATTGTCTCCTGAACCAGCCCCTTGGCAAAATCATCCGGGGTCTCCGCATCGCTTATCTTAATAATTCCTACGGTGATATTATCTTCGCCGCCCCCGGCATTGGCGCGCTCGATAAGCTCCTTGCACATCTTATCCTGGCTCACATCTTCCTGCGAGACAGTTTTGAGTATATCAGAATCAGTGACAAATCCGGTCAGACCGTCTGAGCATAGCAGGTATAAATCGTCGTTGACCGCCCGGTCCTTGCGGATATCGACTTTCACATTTTCACGTGTTCCCAAAGCTCGGGTGATGACATTTTTATTCGCGAAGTTTTCTGATTCCTCTTCGGTGAGCTGATTGCTGCTGATAAGCTCATTAACCCAGGAATGATCAACAGTGAGTTGTTCCAGATTACCCTTGCGAAGGCGGTATACCCGGCTGTCGCCCACATGGCATATAATTACATTATTACCTGCGATCTGCACCGCCACAACGGTCGTTCCCATCCCGCGCATCTCTTTATTGCGTGAAGACTGGTTGAAAATCCTACGGCTGGCCAGGCGTATGGCATGCACCAGCACCTTACCCTCCTCGCCAAAGGCCTCGTCAACCTGGAGACCCTCCGGAAATGGCTGGAAATCCTCCGGAGATTTCACAATGGCAGTGATAGTATCAACGGCCAGCTCCGAGGCCACCTCTCCGGCGGCATGACCGCCCATGCCGTCACAAACCACCGCCAGGTCCTTTTCCCTGAGGAGCTTATAATTGTCCTCGTTAAGCTCTCTTACAAGACCCACATCGGTCTGCGCTGTAATTTCTATTTTCACAAGTTCCTACTTAAGAATCAGAATGAGAATTATAATTATCAATACTATTCCAACCGCACCCAGAAGATACGGCAAATATAGATTTTTTCCAATTAATGTTACTATACCTTTTCCCAGATCAGGCGCCGAAAAATCGAAACGTCCCTCCTCGGCCACTCGAAATACGGTGTTCTCTTTGATCGAGCAGATTTCCACAACATCACCGATATTCAGGGCCTGCTTCTCATCTGTTGAGATGGCGCGGCCGTTATGCTTCGTACGCATCTGACTTCCCTCGTCGGAAAGATAAAATCCACCCTGACTGTATTCTATTCTGGCATGCTGCCGGGAGATGCTTTTGTCGAGCTCGCCGCTGCTGTCTTTACGGACTACAATATCATTTTGCTTCCGGTCTCTTCCGATCAGGTTTGCATCCTTTTTCAGCTTGAATTTCTGCCCTTTCAACGGCCCGCTGATTGCCAGAAGATAAACATCGAGTTCACGTTTGGCTGGATGCTTTTTTGGTTCGGAAGGCTGTGCGCCGCCAGATGTCGGCAGCACCTTGGTCTTGTGCGAATCATCATCTTCCTCTGCGGCCGGAGGGGCAGCCGGTTTTTCATCCGGTCTGGCTGGCTCCGCTTTAGGCGCTGGTGGCTCCGGCTCATTTTCGACCGGCTTCGGGGGCGGCTCCGGTTTTTCAGCAGGAGGTTTCGGTTTCTTTTCGGCTTCTTTCGCAGGATGCTCCTCGAAATCATCAACCCTGATTTCCTCGGTTTTCATATGATGAATATCCTCTGCGGCCGGTTTTTCCTCTTTTTCAGGTTTGGGCGGCTCGGGTGGAGGCTCGGGTTTGGGTGGTTCCGGCGGTGGCTCCGGTTCTGGTTTTTCTACCTCTGGTTCTTCTGGCCGGGATGGCTCCGGAGGTTTTTCGTCTGGCGGTTCAGGTTTTTCTTCTACCGGAGGCTTCTCTTCAACTTTGGGAGGTTCAGGTTCCGGTTCAGACTCAGGAGGGGGTTCAGGCTTCTCTTCCGGTTTCTCCTCTTTTGTCTCGGGCTTTTCCTCTTTGGCCGGTTCCTCTTTAACCGGAATTTCATCGGGCAAGACATTCAGCACCAGATAATAGTCCTCTATACGAATAGTATCGCCGTCCTCCAGCCTGACATCCCCCTCAACCCTCTCCTCGGTAACGAAAACCGGAGGAATGTGGGTTAGAAGCTGAAGATGGAAACCGTCATCCTTCAAAATAAGTTTTGCCAATTCCGAAGCTATGGATGGATCCTCGATCGGCACATCGCATCCTGTCGAACTGCCGATCGTAATCTCATCCCTGTACGGCAGATTATAAGTGTTGATAATATCCGGACCTTTTTGGACAATTATCTTTGGCATTTATTTCCTCTCCAGCTCTTCCTCGTATTTATATTCCCGATTCTTTTTTATATGCTGACCTTCATCCCAGTCTTCATAACCGACTTTAGCGGCCATAAATTTATATTTTCCAACTTCGAGCTGAACCGACAGCCGGCCGTACTCGTTGGTTGTGCCGAGCAGAATGCGCTTTTTGTCATCCTTGCGTTCAGCGATAACATCGACACCCCCCAAAGGTTCATCGCTATCATCATCCTTGAAAACAAAAATCAAAATACCTTTGTCGACATCCTCTTCCGGCTGGGGGCGCTCTTCCTCTTCCTCTTTTTCCTCCTCGATTTTACGCATCACCGCCTTAAGCTCGGTCTGATTCACACCAATTACGAAACTGGTATCGATATAACCCGGTTTACTCAGGTATATTTTATGCTCAACTCCGGTTAAAAGCAAGTCGATTGGCGTTTGATCGCTCGATTCAGAAACACGCCCCTCGCTTTCGATCTTCGTAATCCGTGCGCCTATATCCGAGCTTTTGGGATCGGAAGATGAAACCGCCCTGACCGAGACCTCTCGGTATAACTCGTAAAACAGTGAGCCCTGAAAATCCTCTCGAATATTTATAGTCCTGACTTTATCCTCGAAGCCGGATTTGACCAGGCGGAGCCTGTTTTCACCGAAGGGTATCAGTACATTTCCCGGTGTCTGTCCGACAGGCTCATTCCTGCCGTTGAGGTAAATATCTGCGCCCTGAGGCTTGCTGGAGATTTTAATTTTCTTCTGGAATCTCCCGGTGATTTCGGGAAGCTCGTTTTCCCTATTGTAATTATATGTCCAGAGGTCCTCATCATCGGCCTCGAAGTCTCCCGAGGAGGCTTTAAAACCAGCCAGTTTGATCGGTGCCGAGGCATTATCATGTTCAAGGCGAATGTTGACGCTGTCCTCCAGGGGCAGCATTACCAGCGCGGGAGTTGCGGATTCAACAGGTTTGTTGTTTACGACAATCGAGGCGCCCTGGGGGATGGAATTGATATATGCTTCACGCTTTAGTATGAAATTTGGAAATGTTATCTGCTCACCTTCTTCATACACGAACTGGGTATCGATCGTACTGGCCTTATCCATTTCGATTCTAAGGCTGTACTGCCCGGCTTCAAGCTGGTTTAACTGTAACGGTGTTTTTCCCGCCCTTTCCTGATTGAGATAAACCTCGGCTCCTTCCGGAACGGAGTTTATCCAGAGGGCATATTCTCCCGAGGGGCCGCGGCTGCCCCCGCCCCCTCCTATCAGGCTGCCGATTATAAAGAGCAGAATCAAAACAGCGATCCCGCCGCCGCCATAGATCCAGACGCGTTTATCGACCCGTTTCAATGCGGCCAGCGAGGCCTGGAAATCGAATGCGGGTTTTTTCTTTTTAAATGAGGGCGTTTCCCGTATTACCGTCTTGGCTTCCTCGCTCTCTGAGGAATAAATCGAGGTCTTGGCCTCATCCCCTGAGCTGTCATGTATCATCGTTTTGGGCTCTTCCGAGGGGGCGTCATGAATCACGGTTTTGGCCTCATCCGGATCCGGTTCGGGCTCCGGTTTCGGCTCCTCTTTTGGCTCAGGCGGCGGCTTCGGTTTCTCTTCTTTCGGTTTTGGCTTCGGCGGTTGCGGTTTTGGTTCAGGTTCCGGCTCCGGGGGAGTATTCAGTATCTGCGTTTTGATTTTCTTTTTACTATCTTCACGCGGAGCTTTTTCCTCGCCCACATCCGGCTCTTTGACATACATCGAATGCACCAGCCGTGACAGATCGGAGGTCGGTTCGCCGGGAAAATGCTTGCGTGAGAGATTATAAAGATCGACATACATTTCATTGGCGGTTCCGTATCTCTCCGCTGGATTTTTCTTTAGAGCTTTCTCGGCTACCTCACAGCATCCCCTTGGCAAATCGGCTTCTTCCAGCGGCTTAAAGTCGATCGCACCTGAGGTGATCTTCTTCATAATCGTGAAATCGGAGTCGCCCTGGAAAAGCTCCTCGCCGGTGCACATCTCATAAAAGACCGATCCCAGTGAAAAGATATCGCTTTGTCTTGTGGCATCCTTGCCCTCGAGCTGTTCCGGCGCCATATAGGCGACCTTGCCCTTCACGAATCCGGTTTGGGTTTTCTGCACAATCCGGTTGCGGGCCTTGGCGATTCCGAAATCAATCAGCTTCACCGAACCCTCGACCGTGAGCATTATATTCGAGGGAGAGATATCTCGATGCACGATATTCAGGGGCTGGCCTGATTTTCTGTCCTTGAGATTGTGCGCATATTCAAGCGCCTTGCAAACTTCCGAGATTATGTGCATGGCCATGTTTTTGGGCATGGTCTCGTTGCGCTCGTTATAATAGTCGATCACTTCGCGCAGATCGACGCCCTCAATAAACTGCATGATAATAAACACGCGGTCATCGGGAGTCTTTCTCAAGCTGTAGACCTGGACAATATTGGGATGATTGAGCCGTGCGGTATTTACGGCCTCGTCGATGAACATATCGATATACTGCTTCTCGCCCAGAAGAGACTGGACAATCTCCTTGATTGCGACCGGGCGGTCGAGAGTCAAATCCCAGCCGTAGTATATAGTCCCGAAACCTCCCGCCTTGATCTCGCGGATGATTTCGAACTGGTCATCTATGATTCTGCGCGCACTCATTTTTCCTCAGGCTCTTCGGCAAATCCGAATTTAGCTTTGTCGGTCGCGATAATCATTGCCGCCATTATTTTGGGCACATACTCCATAGTTTCCTCATGCAGCATATCATTTTTTACAAGATACCAGAAACGGTTTTGCTCAATGACATCCATTCTCATAAGCGCATTCCGGATTCGTCCCAATCCGGTATTGTAAGATGCCATCGCCAACATATAAGAGTTATATAAATTATATAATTGTTTAATATATTTACAAGCAGCTTCGGTAGATTTTTTGGGATCGGTTCTTTCATCGACCTGATTATTTATCACCAAACCAAAATCATTGGCGGTGGGAGCCATAAACTGCCATAATCCTACCGCGCCCGCAGGAGACTTTGCCGTTGCACTGTATCCCGATTCAACAAAAGCCAGATATGCGAATTCCTCCGGCAATCCCGCTCCGCGCAGATTGCGCCTGACCATACCCATGTGCTCCTCGGAGCGTTCCAGAGACCGTTCAAACCAGCCCCTTAAATTGCTGGTAAACTTGTTCACGTATTTAACCGTGCTTTCCACGAATATGAGCGGGATTTCATCCTGCGAATCGCCCAGATCGCTTGAGAGCTGCATCAACCGAGATTCTACGTATTCCTGAAGGGACTGCCTGGCCAATCGCTGTTTTTCGGCCCAGGGCTCGTAAATATAGCGGTACCCGGCTCCAACAAGAAGCACGATGAAGATAATCGGCAAAAGAACTTTCAGAAATTTACCGAAGCCTCGGCGGCGGAATTTTGCGCCTTCACCGATTCCGATCTGCGGGCCGTTATCTCCGATCATGACATTATCGCCGAATTTGAGAGTGGCGGTTGTGATTCGCTCGCCGTTGACATAGGTCCCATTAGTCGATTCCAGGTCTTTGATGGAAATCGTTGGTGGAATATAATCTATCTCGGCATGAATACGCGAGACCATACCGTGATCCAGAGTCAGATCGCAGGAAGCGTCGCGGCCGATTTGAATTTTACCGGGAGGAAATTCATGAGTGCCCCTGCCGTCGACCTTTAAAAGGAGCTTCTTGCCTCCGGTCTGAACCATCTGGGTTTTGTCGGCCGGACTTCTTCCTCCTTTTGCGGCAGGTTTAGCGGGCTTGCCGCTTTCAGTGAAGGTTATCTTCGCCTCCGGGCCGCCCTCGCCAAAGCTGACCGTATCACCGAATGATATAAATCCGGAATGATGATGGTTGCCGTTAACATAGGTGCCGTTGGAAGAGCCCAGATCGGTAAGATACAGGCCGTCGGCCTTAACCGTGAACCTGCAATGCTCGTAGGATACTACATCGGAATCAATGGACAGGTCGGCATCCTCCGACCTGCCCGCTAATATACTATTCTGATTGAATCGAAAGCTTTTTCCTGAATTTTCACCGGATATAAATTCAACCGTTATCTCCAACGCTATTCACCTATCCAGTCTTAAAAATAAAATCGATTGAACCAATGGAAATCACATCATTATTAATCAATACTCGACGAGTTATCCTGTTTTTGTTAACCAGCGTGCCGTTGGTGGAATCCTGATCGATCAATTCGTATTTGCCGCTGGAGTATTCGATTGTCGCATGATTCCGGGATACTCCCTCGGCGGGTATGGCTATATCATTTTCCTTATCGGCGCCGATTTTATTTGTGCCCTTCATCAAGCGGTACTCGCGATCGGGAGCATCCCCCGATTTAACCTCTAGAAGCGCCTCGCCAAGAGGACCTTTCGGGCGGTTTTTGGATTTGGCTACGGCTATGATGATGATAATTATGATTATTATCACGATCAGGACAATCAGGAGTATCAACCAGTATTTCTCGAAAAACGACTCGCCCTTAATCGCCACTTCCTCGCCGCTGGGTTCACTGTACTCATGGGTAGCTGTAATCAAGTTGCCGTCAAGATCGACATCGACACTGACTGTGATCTCCCCCTCTGAGGGCAGATCGCTGACAGCCAGGGAGTACTGGCCGCGAATAAGAGCAACCGTCCGCCTGAAGAGAAAATAGATCATGTCCTCTTTGTCAGAAGAATAGAAAAATCCTCCGGTAAGGTCGGCGATTTTCTTTAGCTCTTCCAGAAATTCATCATCCTTCTTGTTGTCATATCCCAGCGTATATATCTGCGGCAAATCGTGTGAACGCTCATAATCCTCGAGCGTTTTGAAAGTGTTTCGGCTGGACTCGCCCTTATCATTGGTGACTACGATAAAAATTGGATATTTTTCAGCGCCGGATGTATCGTAGTAATTCAGAGCCTCGAACAGGGCATCATAAAGCGGCGCCTTTTCGCCGTTGAATTCCAGGTTATTAACCGCGGATTTTTGCTTCGAGAACGATTTTTCCAGAGGCATCGCAAGCTCTATATTACCGCCGAAGGAGATAAGCGCCACACGATGTCGGGATTCATCCAGCTTACCCAAGAATTCATTGGTCAGCTTTTCCTTCATTGTACTTATCTCACTGCCCTTCAGACCGACAGTCCCCAGCAGGAAGATAAAGTCGACTTCATCCTTCTGGAACTGCGGATAGGCATCCTGAACCTCGATCTCCTCTCCCCTGACTTTGATCTCGGGAAAATTTTCGGCAATAAGACCGCTAACTATGTTGCGGTTTTCCTCGAAAACAGAGAGTACGACCTGATTTTCGCTGGGAATAACGCGGTTGACGATAATATTTTCGGTGGAATCTATATTATTTGATATAACAGCTTTTTTGATAATCGATTCTTTTACGGTTTTCTCGGCCACGAGCGAGGGCAGCTCGGTTAAGGCGAACTTCCAGATAATCTCATTATCGTTATCCAGAACGAAGCAGACATCACGTCCGGCAACATCTATGGAAATCGGATCCTCCAGCATTCCCCCGCCAAACGGCGCCTCCCATTGACGCGATTCGAAATCGGCGGTGAAATAGACCACCTTCCTGTCTTTATCCAGCACAAACAGCTCACCATGCTGATTCACACACAGGTCAACCGGCTCCTTGATTTCCTCGCCGCCGTACTGCACCGGGATTTCGATTATCAATGAGCCTTCGCTGTCGAATACCTGTACGGTTTTCTTATCGCTATCCAGGACAAAAACGCGTCCCTTATGGTCGACATCCACAGCAATCGGATCCTTGAATCCGGAACCCTGGAGAGTCCCCAGATTCTGACCGTTTTTATCGTAAATGCGAACATTGTCCTTATCTTTATCCGCCACATAAACCCGTCCGTCGCGGGCAACGGAAACCGACATAGGCCGGTCGAAAGCTTTCTCTCCACCCAATGTACCCTGGCGCATGCCCTCCTGGGTAAAGCGGGAGAGCTCGTCGCGGTCGCGGTCCACCACATAAACCAGACCGTCAATACCGATGTCGATATCCTGCGGCACATCGATATCGTCATCACCGGAGGGTATCGAGCGCAGGTACTGGCCGTTTCCGGAGAAGACCTGCACGATATTATTGCGGGCCGAGCCGATATATATTTCGCCTCCCGGACCGACATAAATAGCTTTTATATTGGAGACTTCGTTATCGCCGGTGCCCCCGGGCAGCTTGATGCGCGGAAGACTTTCTACTTTAACTGCAAGGGCATTGGAAACCAGAAACAGTATGGCAAATATGCCCCATAAAATCAAATTCCTTTTCGACATATCCCCTCCAGCTTAGAGGCACTTAAACATCATCTCGGTCTGGCCGATTTTGATGTGATCGTTATCAATCAACTCCCACTCAGTCTGCGGCTCGCCATTGACAAAGGTCTTGTTCTTGGAGCCGAGATCATTGATATAGAACGAACCGCCCTCATAACGAATTGCGCAGTGGGGCGAAGATAGATAGTCGTCGTGAACGACAATATCCTCATTCTGGGTGGGGCCAACTGTGTATTTGCGGTCGTCCAGACGGTAATCCTGTCCTTTATAAGTACCATTGATTATAATCAGCCAGGCCACAACGGGAAGATCCTGCTGGGTTTGTCCGATCCCGACAACCCTGGTCTTTCCTCTTCCGCCTCGAGCATCCACAACCCGGGTTGCCTGAGATTTCTTTTTATCTCTCTTAGGCATTTTGGGCACATCCTTTCGTGATAATCTAAAAAATCTTCCGAAGATATTTAACCTCATCAGATCATCCTATTTGTAAAATTTCTGATTTACACAACTGCCTGGTAGAACCAGTACCCAAACATATTTACGTCTCGTTCGGCTGAGATCGCAATCTGTTTGACATTAACCTCTTCCTTCTTGATAAACTTGCCATTTATAATATAAGGCATATTCCTCCAGCGGTACTTGCGGTCGTTGCCGGTAACCTCCCATACACCAACCTTCTCGCCGTCAACCTCGATCTCGGTCTTTAGTCCGCCGTAGGCGTAATCGATCCTCCGAATAACCAGAACATCAAGTTCCGGCTTAAGGTTCTTGATCTTGAACTGCGCAAAGCCCTCCCAGTGCAGACGGCCGCGGTCGGATATACGCGTACCGTCGGGAAAGAAGAAGTTCTGCTTCTGCCTCAGTTCTTCCTTTACTCCTCCCAGCTTGAACTCATGCTCCTTCTCGGAGGCATCATCGAGAATATCAATCTTATCAACTAATTTATAACGCACATTGTCAACCATAATTTCTTCCGGAAAATCCTTGGGCCAGATTTTGATCTCGTCCATCGACAGACGTTCGCCCTTGAATTCCTCCAGCTCACCTTCAACCTCGGCCCTGATTTCGGCCACTCTCGGCGCCAGCAGTTTTTTCAGCGCTCCCGAGGCCTTGGCCTGGTAAATTATCAGGTTGTTCAAATCTTCGGAGGTGATATCGGTGGCTGAAGTCAGGTTCAGAAGCGCTTGAAGGTTGTCTTTGTACTCTCCCACCTCTTTGCGCTGCGAAAGGTTGGGAGTGTTTTCGAGCTCATTCGAAATCTCTTTTTCCAGATCGACAATGATCTTCAGAAGCTTAAAGGCATTACGATAATCCAGCTTTCCCGCAATACTGACCATCTCAGCGGTAATCGCAGACTGATAGGCCTCGAGCGAGTACTTCAGATCATAAAGCTTGTTAAGCTGCATAAAGACCAGCTTCATATCATTGTAGACTGCGAAGATTCGGGAAACGACCTCAGGCGAGAGTATCCAGCCGAATGTTCCGGCAATCGGCACAAAGCGCGTGTCGATCTCACCGGTTTCGGGATGAGCGGGATCGGCCGGATTCTTGACATCCTTCAATTCCTCCTCCAGACGTACTCGTGCAAGCTCGATACCCTCATTAAGCTCCGGTGGATTGGGAAGTATTTCGACCTTGGCTCTTTCGGCGATGCGCTTATGTCCCTTGTACTGCGGATTGGCCTTGTTGGTAATGAAATCAACCGGCTCATCAAAATATTTCAGGACAACATAGACAACCAGCGGAAGTTTATATTTGGACACATCTATAGCCAGCACCTTGGTTTCCCAGAGCATGATATCGTTGCCGTTGCCATCAGTGGCGTATCCGGGCGCGACCTCAATCGAGAAATCGCCTTTCTCCCTGGCAGTAATCTTCAGTTCACCGGAATAGTTGAGCACGACTCCCGGAGAATGGAAGAGCTGGTTGTGCAGCTTATCTTTCTCCCGGGAATAATCGACAAGCAGATTGAAATCCTCCTCCGAGGCAAAGAAGCCGCGGAAAAATGATACCCTTTTATATTCTTTACTCTCCTCGGTCATCTTGTTTCCCTTCCTCTATTTCTTCATGAACATTATCCGTTTCACCAACCCATGATTCCACGCCTATCATCGAGGCTACACCGACCTGCATAAAGTCGGCCTCCTCGAGCTCGGGCTCGGCGAAGATCATGTAATAATTGGTATGCGCCGGTTTTTCCGTCTGTACAATCGCATGAATCCTGCGAATCATCTCAACCGGCGTATCATCGATTGTCTGTGGAATCCGCACCGTAAAGCAATGCGATCGATTTATGTATCCGATAATGATTGAGTCCACTCCGATTGTCGACGATACCCCGACCTGAAAACCGTTGAAAGGCCAGTAGTTTTCGATAATCTCCGGAGTGCTGTCGGTATATATTTTCAGGTACAGCGCCAGTCCTCGCGAAGTCCCGCGCAGTTTATATATCTTTACTATATTAGCAATCAACTCACGTTTTTTGGCCTGGTCCCAGTTTTCGTCCAGTACCAATGCCAGCACCGAGGCCAAATACGGCAGGAACTTGCCGGGCGTGTTATAAGGCTCGAAATATGAATGAATGTCCCGGATAGTGCGGTCTATAGGGATGCGCGGATGCTTCAGGAGCCACAGGAAGCGCTTGAGAATCGAGCCCTGCCGCATATCGTACTGACGGTATATATTGGGAAGAAAGTCGAGGTAATTCTTGCCGGATACAACCAGCCTGATACCCTCAGCCGGGACAGGCTGATCAGCCTGGGGATTCTGGACTATGATTCTTCCCTCCGGCTCCAGTGACTCCTCGAACTCGATAGTGCGGATTTTGATGCCGTCCAGACGGCACATCTTCTCCACCTTCTCGATATCGAGTCCGATAAAATTCGGGACTGTCTGTTCAGCTACAGCTGCTTCGGTAACCATTTAGTAATCTCTTCTCACCTGATAGCTGTTCACATCGACTACGAAAAATAACTGGTCGGCCCTGGCAGCAACCTTATCCACGAACAGCTTGCGCTGCTCGTCGAAAATCTCCAGGCGGTCAATATAATCAACACCGTCGGTATCCTCTACCACGCGGTACAGATCGGTCTTCATCAGTGCTTTGCCAAATGGCCAGCCTTTACGATCACTCCCCCCCCGCAGAGGATGCAGGTAATTTCGGATATTATTTTCAAGGTCGCGTTTGACACGCTCCGGATCGGCGCCTGTGGCCTGAATCTGGTAGCTGACCTCGAATGAGACCTCCAGATATCGGGGACGATTGACATGCAGTTTGGTTGTCAAAAGACGCCGTGGTTCCAGATAATCTGTGACCATATTCAAAAGCTGAGTAGTGGGCATAATCTTGGCGCCTTCCTTCTCCTGCGAGGCCGATTCTTCAGGAATTATTACCAGCGTAACCTCGCCCTCTGTAGGGGTGTTGGAAATGCAATGTACTCTTGCAATATTCGATGAGGCCCTCTGCGCCAGCCACTCATAGTCCTCCGAGGTTACCGCACGGAATCTATTGCGGAAAACCTGCGGAGCGCGCAGTTTGGCATCGGAAACCGATTCCAGATCGGAACCGCCCACGGTTGGGAAATAATTTACTACCGATTGCACCGACGGATTGGAGCGCCTGAGAATAGTTAACGCCCTGGCGCCGACATTACCATCACTGCCGCCGCCCGTACGGTAATTACGGGCAACAACCGAATTCGACCCCGACGGCGGACGCATACCTTTGCGTCCATCGCCGAATTTGATTTCGCCGGTTATATGATCCACCACATAATGTCTGGAGGTACCGTCGGAATTATAGAAATTATCCACTTCATGCCAGCGCACCCAGATCTTGGAGGGATTTCCGGCGCTGTCGGTTTCGATTTCAACCGCATCCTCGCCCTCTTCGGACATGATAGCCTCCATCTCCTCCTTATTGGGCGGTGTCAGTTCCCGCACGTATACATGCTGTCCTTCCAGCACAGGCGGATTAGAAAATTTATAGCGCTGATCGGGAGTGCCGTCGGACGACCCCAAAACTTCATTGTTTATGGTGGAATGATTGCGTGCCATTACGCTGTTGGTGAGGATCGCACGCATCTCAGGAGGTACGGCATAGCCGCCGTCACGGAAGCGGCAGCGTATCCAGAAAAGCTCCCGGCCGAATTTCTCGGTCTTCTTGAATCCGCGGGGAAACTCGAAGCGCACTATACCGCTGTTTTTGAAATTATTTGTATTGTCATAAGGCAGGAGATCGGCCCAGTCTTTGCCGTTATAATATTCCCACCAGATTTTCTGTTCCACACGGGTATCGCTGAAAATTTCCTCCCCGAAATATTTGGTCGTGACCTCATCTATCGGAAGCCTTTGATCCTCCTTCATATTGAAGCAGAGCGAGTAGGTTTCCTTGGGAAGCACCGACTCGAATCCCAGATAAAGCGAGGGTGAGCGATCTCGCTCCTCCTCGAACAACTGGAATGGCCTGTATTCCTCACCCACATTACTGGAGAAATCGCGATATGTGAAATCGGCGTATGACTTCAGGCTGGAAAGAAATACCGGCTTCTGGCTGTATCTCAGTGTAAGAGTTCGAATACAGGGCGGCCTGAGCGGATTATCGTCCTTCCAGACCCAGTTTTTGCCAACCTGCTCGTAATGTCCGGCCTGCCCGTAATTGCCTTTTATCAGACGGCAGCGCACCCAGAATCCATCCTGGCCGTTGACCTGGGTAGGAGACATGTCCTCGGGCCGGTCGAATTTTAGCTCACCCGAATGTGTGAATGCCAAAGTGGAATCGGTGAAATTAAATTTGCCTGCCGGCCTTGAAACGCCCGACGGTGAAGTTGTGCCCAGCTCGATCCACTTCTTGCCGTTAAAATACTCCCAGATCAATTCAAGATCGGAGGAAGCCACCGGCCTTTCCACAACTGCCGCGTCGGCAAGTTCCGAATCGATTATAATCTCCGAATCTTCCTTGGTAAAAATATCGGGCGAGGAAAGGTACAACGTATAATCATATTTCGGCTCTTCCGAAAACGGATATACGCTTTTAGAGAAATCGAGCGGCAAAAAGATCGATCCGGCAATGTTCGAGAATCCGGCTTCGGGATGCGGACCATCTTCGACGATCCTGGCCTCGAGCGAAATAGTATCGAGCTCGGTGATCTCCGCCGAGGAGGGTATGGCAGTAAGCGTAGCCTTGAACCAGTATGTCTCCACTCCGTCAATTTCGGTTTTCTCCAAATCTGCAAGTGGCCCTGAGATTTCCAGAAGTGTTTCGTTCTCACCCAGCGCCTCTGAATATACCATGCGTGTTTTTAGCTCTTTAAAGCGCTTACCGTTGAAATATTCCATGCGCAGCATGCTCATCAGCGTCTTGCCTTCTTCCGAGGCGGCCTTGAACCTCAGAAACAAGCTGGCAGACTCCGTAAGCGCGGAAAGCTTCTCATCCCCCATGAAAATGGCTCGTTCTATCTGCGATACTCCCCCGAATACCGGAAAGCCCTCATCAGAAGGATTATTTACATAACCAGAGTTGTCGGAAATAGCATCTCCCGCAGTCGAGAAGACCTGAGCGAGCTTAATCGGCGAAAGGTGCAAATCCTCGGCAGTTTCAAAAACCACGCTTTCCACCGCCTCTGTCTGGCTGGTGGCGACTTGTGTACCGGCCGAGATCAAGGCGGTCTTATCCAGTCCGCTGGTCGGTTTGAAGGTCAGGTATGTTTCCGCCGGCTGGGGCAGAAGAAGCGACATACCTATCAGGTCGAGCAATGCCACATACGTTTTGTCCGAGACTTTGTTTAGCTTATAGATCGTCATCTCGGTAAGCCAGGAAAACAACTCCAGAAGAGTTATTCCCGGGTCTGAGGGATTATGATCTGTCCACTCCGGGCAGTATTTCGGAATCAGCCTCCGGAGCTCATCCATTATATCCCTGTGCGTCCGATCATCTAAATTTGGGGGATTTATTGGCATCAGGCCTCACTTTTTTGCAGATAAAACGGATATACCAGGTTAAATACATTGTTTGTTGTTCTGACTTTATAATCAATCGAAATATTTATAATATGCGGTTCCGCGGGATCGGTCAACGCCTTAACCTCGACATCAACAATTCTCGGCTCCCATTTAACCAGAGCCTCCTCCACATGATAAACCGCAAGACTTCTCGTATTGGTATTATTTGGTGCAAAGACCAGGTCATGGATTCCGCACCCGAAGTCGGGACGCATTACGCGTTCACCGAAGGCAGTGCCCACAATCAGCACTATCGCTTCTTCGATGTCCTCCTCGTAGCGTGACATAGCCACACCGCCGCGCTGATTGACGGAAAACGGGAATTTGTAACCGACTCCAAGAAAATTGCGCCGGGGCATTTATCCTCCAATCATCACAGTACCGGCCGCGACCACGGTTCCAACCGGCAGATCAGCCGGATCATTACAGGTCTTGGCCGTATCGCCCATCCTGGCCGCGGGCTTTCCATTTATCATAACTGTCGCCGAACCTCTGATAATCTCACCCTGATTTGAGGGCGGCATCTGAAACGGCCCTCCCTGGGGAATATGCGGGGGCGTATTCATGGCCCTGCTTCCCATCACTGCCGCGCCCATGCTCATAATATTCACATCCGTGGAGCAACTGCTGTTTATAATACCATTGAATGGATGCGGCAGCGGTGTGGGCACAGGCCCGCCCGGAGAGGGTATCATAATAATATGAATATCCACTGCAACTATTTGATCACCCATTTTTGCCGCAGGCATTCCCATGATCTCTCCCTAATTAATGTTCACCAATGAGCCTTTGAGTTCCAGTATTCCGGAGGCCTCTACTTTGCCCATGGCGCTGCTTTTGATCTCGACACCTGTTGCGCCTTCAAATTTCAATTGCGAATTTGCCTTTATATTAACGTTCATACCCTCAAGATCAAGGTCCTGCGTTGCAGTAATCTTGGCATTATCGCATTCGATTTCAATATTGCCGTCAGCCTTGATAGTAACCGTACTTCTTTCGTCCTTGGCGATTATCTTTATCTCTTCCGAACCGGAGGTATCATCGAATTTCAAGATATGTCCGCTTTTGGACTTAAACATCCGCAGGTTGTTTTCCGAGGAATGGCCGTTCTCACTGGGCGGGCCGTCCTGGCCGTTGTAAAGCGAGCCGATCACATAGGGATGGCGGATATCTCCGTGTTCGAAGGCACACAGCACTTCATCCCCGACCTCAGGAATGATCCATGCGCCACGGTCGCTGCCCGCCATTACCTGCGTGACCCTGGCCCAATGCGACTCATCCTCATCCGACAGCCAGGGAAAACTGACTCTGACTCTTCCGACCGCCTGGGGATCATCGATATTTGTCACAACACCAACCACCACCCCATAAAATCTTGTATCTCTTTCTTCCTCCCGGTCTCCACGCATTCTCGACATCAAAGTCATATCATTAACTCCTTATGTAATGGGTGGTATAACAAGTTCAGTACCCGGTTCGAGATTCAAAGGATCTTCGATCCGGTTATAATCCGCGATTCTACGCCATTCACTGGCGTCATTGTATTCACGATGAGCAATCAGGCTGAGCGTATCGCCCTTGCGCACTATCCTGCGTTTGGCACGGTCCGCCGACTGACGCGGCTGACGCTGCAATTGCTCGAAAGTCGTTGTATATTCCTTGAAGGTGACATTCAGCTTGGCTCTCACAGGAGTGCCATCCTCAAGGAACATTATATAACGCTGATCCAGCTTTTCCAGCACGCCTTTGAACTGGAATTCGCCCCACGTGAACAAACACAACGGCGGGCGATGCTTATCGGGATCGACCATTAACAATGTTTCTACTTTTTGCGTATGTGTACGCACATCCTCTTTTTGCTCGAAGGTATCGAAGAAGAGCTCCATCGACAATTCCATCCTCTGCCCGGTCGTAAACGAGGCCGCCGGAGCATCCAGACCCAGCACACGCTGTTCCGCCCAGGGCGTGCGCTTCTTCAGGGTATACTCGGTCGGGTTGAAGAGAACATTGAAGGTCTCATTCTTGTCGACATTGGTAATCGTGGCCTTCTCAAGAGGCATTAAGCTTCACCTCCCATACGCTCCTCTTCGGTTTCCAGAATTCTTTTCAGACGGAAATATATAGATTCGATTGCATCATCATTAAGATCAAGTTCTTCTTCATCCTGAATCGCCTCCAAAGGCGAACTGACCTGTTCCGATGTTTCGTCCTCCAGATCTATCAGCGAAAGGCCGTAATCCTGAAGTCTCGATACTGCCCGTCGCGTAGTTCCCTCAGCCTCTTCTGGAACTCTGCCCCCGATATGACGCTGTATAGCATCTCCAACCTCGAAGGGCGGGCGATCCCATCCCCTCGGCATACCGCGCTGTAATTGCGGAAGATCGAAGGGCAGGCTTCCACTTCCCATAGCTGAGGAAATATCAGGCATCGAATCCGGCAGCATCTCACCGGCGCGTCCCAGGGCGCCCTCAGCCATGGAACGGGCACCGCCCATAGACGGAAGAGATGCACCCATTGCGCCAACTCTGCCAAGAAGCGAGGATGCGCCTTCCTGCACAGCTCCGGCTCCGCGGCTGACAAGGCCGCCAATGCCGCCCATCAGGCCCTCAGCCCTTTGAGCCGCCTGACCCAGACCGCTGCTTACCATTGAACCGATTCCGCCTGCGGCTCGCGAGGCGGTCCGCTGGAGGAAACCACCCGCTGCAGATGTTGCTCGTCCCGCGAAACCTGAGGCTCTCTCTGAGAGTCCCTGGGCAAAATCCGATGCACGCGAGGCCGCTGAGCCCAGCGCTCCGCCAATTCCGGGCACGCCTGATGCCATAGAACTCAGACCCGAAAGTCCTCTGCTCACAAGTCCGCCGACCGCTCCGGTCGCTCTCTGCAATCCTCCGCCCATTTCAGGCATTCCGGCTCCTTCACTAACCAATGAACCAAGCCCGGCGCCGAATGCGGGTCTCTGCGCTCGTTCTCCCGGAGCCGTTCCTGATGCAGGCTCACCTCCGCCAATTCCAAGAGCGCTTGTGATTCCGGAGAGTCCGCCCAAGCCGCGGCTTGCGACACCCTCGGCCATCTGCGATGCTTGCCCTGCAAGACCCCCCAAAAGTCCTCGTCCCCGTGAAAGCAGCGATGTTATACCGCCGCCACCCGCCGATTCTGCGGCGCCTCTGCCAGTTGAAACGAGCTGACCAAGAACACCTCCGGTTCCACCCCGCATAAGTGAGGTTGGAGCCTCCAATAATCTGCCAAATAAACCGCCGCGCTGTGCTCTTTCGACCTCGGCACCCGTGGCCGCCGGTCCTCCTGCTCTTTGACGGGATCCAAAAAGATTTTGCAAAAGCCCACCGGACTGAGCCTGACCAAGAAGATTCGAAGCCAGACCGCCGATTCCACTCGGCGATGTAATCGGCCCCAGCAAATCAGTAGGAGATGCTCTCTGCAACAGATTTCCAACTCTGCCCGGAGTCAATCCACGGGTTAGCTCAGTCAATCGCGAAGGCTGAAGCAGATGCCCAAATCTCTCTCCAATCTGCCCGGGTATACCTTCTGAGAACCTGTTCATGATATCACCTGCAAACGAGGACAGCCTCTCGGTGGGTAATCGTCCCGGCAAATCACGCATCAAACCCGAGACAGCCTGGGTTACCCGATCAACCGGCAGAGCTGAAGCCATCCGTCTCAAAAGCGAGGGCAGGCTTCGTGCCGTCTCAGCAGGCGATTCCTGAGCTGGACGTTGAGTCGCCGCTTCAGCCGCCTGAGATGCCTCAGTCATTGCCGAAGGCGTGATCGTTTCAGCTATTGAGGGAATCATCCGTGACGCGAGACCGCCCAATCGTCTGAGCATGACCGAAGCCGGGGATTCATGTCTAACGGTCTCAGGCTGATATCTGGCAAAAACTCCCAGAGCATCCTGCGTGGGCGATTCCAAAGCGGTTTCGACTCTTCCCTCGCGCAGTACAGGTGAAACCCGTGATGGCGCGGTTGATCTTGCGGCAATCCTGAAGGGCTCGAGATGCGCTTCCACCAGAGTATCGAAATCCTGTCCCAGAGCCAGAACCGCATCCTCTTGCGATTCATCTCTCTCGGATTTCCTGATGATCTCCTGCATCTTCGGAAGAAGCGCCTCAACCGCCTTTCGTGCCGGTTCGGATTTTGGAAGCTGCATACGGTTTTGCAGAGCGCGGGTGAATGATTTGGCTCTTCTGATCTTTGTACCGGAGGTCGAGACATAAGCCGGGCCGATCTCCTCTATAGGATGTCCGCTGCTCTCGGCTTTTTGAGCGACATCCTCGGCAAATTCCTGACTACCGACCACAGGCAGTGCCGGCAATTCAGTCCTGATCTTGGCGGCCGGAGTCTTGACATCCTGCACCGGAGTTCGGGTTCGGCCAACCCTGCGGACAGGAAGGAAATAT
>WJIM01000105.1 GCA_014730285.1 Candidatus Zixiibacteriota bacterium | reverse complement strand
GTCTGGGCTTCCTCGAATTCTTTCAGCTTCGATTCAACAACAATGAATCGTTTGGCAGCGATACAGCTCTGGCCGTTGTTTATCATGCGTGCCTTGGCCGAGGTTTCCACGCATGCGGGCATATCGGCATCTTCAAGCACGATATACGGATCTGAGCCGCCCAGCTCCAGCACTGTCTTTTTCAGCACACTTCCGGCGGCAGCCGCAACTTTTGTACCTGCAAATTCTGATCCGGTAAGAGTTACCGCCTTAATTCTTTCGTCTTTGATTACATCCTCCGCTTTACTGGCCTTAATAAGCAAAGTCCGGAAGGCATTCTCCGGGAAACCGGCCTCACGAAAGACTTCCTCGATTTTGAGAGCCGAACCGGGGACATTGGAAGCGTGCTTTAAAACGCCCGTATTCCCGGCCATCAGGGCAGGCGCTGCGAATCTGAATACCTGCCAGAAGGGGAAGTTCCAGGGCATGATTGCCAAAACGGTACCCAGAGGCTCAAAAGCTACAAAACTCCTGCTGGCATCGGTCTCGATTTCCATGTCCGCCATGAATTTCTCGGCATTTTCAGCGTAGTATTCACAAACCCAGGCACATTTTTCAGTTTCCGCACGAGCCTCCGTAATCGGCTTGCCCATCTCCATAGCCATTGTCCTGGCATAATCATCTATGTTTTTTCTCAAAACATCCGCCGCCTTCATCATCAATTTGCTGCGATGTGCAAAATCGGTACGGCTCCAGTTTTTAAAATCATTATTTACTTTCTCCAGTATATCTTTGACGGCATTTTCGTCATGCTCATCATAGTCCTTAATTAATTCATTTGTGGCGGGATTGATTGCTTTCATATTCTACCTCACCTTTTTTGATTTCACTTTTTATTTTTCTGTAGTTTTTGTGTCAATTCATAATTTACCGAAGGATCTATGCCGATCTCAACCAGCGACAGCTCATCCGAGGTAATCGCTTCCTTTAGATTGGCATTCAATTCCTCGAGGGTATCAGGCGAATAGCCCCTTATTCCGAAGCTCTCGGCATATTTTTTGAAATCCGGATTGGTCAATTCGGTGCCGTATTTTCTCCCGGTATGCGAGACCTGCTTCCATGAGATCAGGCCGTAATCGTTATCGTTAAAGACAATGATGGTGTAATTCGCTCCAATTCGTTTGGCGGTCTCGATCTCCTGCGCATTCATCAGAAAGCCGCCGTCCCCCATGGCGGCAACGACTTTTTTATCAGGATGCGCCAGCTTGGCGGCGATTCCGCCGGGAAGCGCGATGCCCATACTGGCAAGACCATTGGAGATGATAACCGAGTTGGGTTCGTATACCGGATAATTTCGTCCAATCCACATCTTATGCGCGCCCACGTCGGAGATCAGAATATCGCCCGGATCGAGCAGTTCACGGATTATATGCAATGCGCCCGGTATTGTGAAGCAGTCGTCGCTTTTGATCTTGTATGAATCCAGATCATCTGTTATCGCCTGACGGATCGGCTGATACCATTCGGGATCGTAATTTACCTCCTCGGCCTTGATCTTGATATTCAACTCCCAAAAGACGGCAGAGATATCGCAGACAATTTCCAGTTCGGGCTGATAATATTCATAGACCTCGGCAGGTGTGAAATCTATATGGATTATTTTATTATCTTTATTGCCGTTCCAGTGTTCGGGGGCGTACTCAGCTATGTCGTATCCGACAGTGATAATCAAATCGGCTTCATCGATAGCTTTCATAGCATAGTCCCGTGCCTGCAGACCCACGGCGTATAGCGAATGCCGGTCGTAATCCGAGACAGCTCCCTTGCCCATAAATGTCGAGACTACGGGGATATCGGTCAGCTTTACGAATTCTCGCAGATGCTTGGAGGCCATCTTGCGGATGGCGCCGTTGCCGGCCAGAATTAGCGGTTTTTTGGCGAACCTGAGACGTTCCAGGATGCCATTCATAGCCTTATAATCCGGCGCGGCACGTCTGAGACGTACCGGCTTTATCGGCTCCAGGTCGCAGTTCATAGCGGCTACATCCTCGGGAAGTTCGAAATGCGTTGCCCCCGGCTTCTCCATCTCTGCCAGTTTGAAAGCCTTGCGTACAACCTCGGTTGTGATCAGAGGATTTTGAATCGAGGTGTTCCATTTGGTGATCGGCTTGAACATGTTGACGATATCCACATATTGATGGCTTTCCTTATGGATACGGTCGGATGATCCCTGGCCGGTAATCGCCACCAGAGGGGATTTGTCCAGATGTGCGTCGGCAATCCCGGTGATCAGGTTAGTAGCTCCCGGCCCCAGGGTGGAAAGGCAGACTCCGGCTTTGCCGGTCAGGCGGCCGTAAACATCTGCCATAAAAGATGCTCCCTGTTCCATGCGTGTGGGAATGAATTGTATGTTGGAATTTTCTAGCGAGAAGAGAAGGTCCTCGTTTTCCTCACCGGGAAGCCCGAAGAGATATTTAACTTCCTCGGTCTCGAGGCATTTTACGATTAAATCTGAAACTTTCATTTAGCCCTCAAAAACCTTTTGCTCAAAAAGTTAATATTTCGACCTACAGGGATAAATGCAACGCGATGTTTATTATGAAGTTCCCTGGGCCTGAGATGATTATGAATCGATTTATCCGGGATATTTGCCGGTGATATAGTCGCGCAGGTAGCGGTTCTGAACCTTGAGACTTCCGGCCAGATTTTTGACGATATCGCCGATTGATATTAAGCCAACCAGTTTTTCGCCTTCCATAATCGGCAGGTGACGGAAACGGTTGACAGTCATAAACTGCTCGGCAGTTTCGATATCGTCATCGGGGATCCCCACGATCACATTTCGGGTCATATAATCCTCGACCTTCTTGCCCAGGGCGTCATGGCCGTCCTTGTAAATCCTCCAGAGCATATCGCGCTCGGTTATAATGCCGGCAAGTTTGTCATCCTCATCGGTAACCAGGAGCGCACCGATTCTATTTTTCATAATTATCTCAAGGCCGTCTTTAAGCAATGTCTCCGGCTTAACCTTGAATATCTCTCGCTTGCCGTGTTGTTCGAGAATGTCCTTAATTTTCATGTACCCTCCCCATTTTTTTGGAGAAATTATAATCTGATTGTCTTTCGAATAAAAAATGAATTAAACACAAAAAGCCAAGGGCTTTATGCGATTACATCCGATAATGGCATTTAATATTCTGTTTTATTACAACATATATTCAAGTGGAAAGTTTAGGCTATTTTGTGATTAACGACCGCGCCGCTTTTCTGCCTATTTCGCGGGCTTTTTGCAGAATATCGCTTTCTTTTCTGACAGCGCCCTTGGTATAGTATGGATGAGCATAGATTATCTGGTCGAACAGCTTGACTTTACACCAGATGAAAAGGCCTTTGACCACTGTTTGGGCATGCTCGAATTTCTCACGTTCACCGCCGACCAGCACTATTATTCCCAGACGCGGCCTAAGATCGAGATCGGCGAATTCAAAATTGCCGGTCTCGTATCCGACTAAGGGCTTGAAGCAGTTGCAGCGGTCGATTAAAAGCTTTGTCTGGGCGCTGACAGTATCGAAATAAACAGGGGAGGATATAACGGCAATAT
>WJIM01000104.1 GCA_014730285.1 Candidatus Zixiibacteriota bacterium | reverse complement strand
CTGTCCGTCGGCCGGCCTTACGATAGTTGCCATCGGTGCATCCTCATCGGGTACGCACAGATCGGTTGTTATCGTATTGAAGTTGCCGTCGTTGCGAACCACCGCGATCCTCATAAACTGAGTGCCCTGCGGGAATTCCGTGGCATCCAGGGTAAAGGTATGCGGCATGGCGGCAACGTCGGTTTCATAAGTCACACGGGCCGAGTCCGTGTCGTAAATGACCCAGGATTCAACCGTGTAAGTATCACCCGAAGTGTGGCCGGGGACATTGATTTCAACCGTGTTGTTGGCGTCGCGAGTCACATTGTAACCGCAGGAGGTCTGCGGGGAAACGGTATCGTTAACCGCAATAAGCTCGAGCGGAAGAGCAATGCAGAACCAGTCGAAGGAGAACAGGCCGCAGGTGTCAACCGCATCGGCGATTGTCTGCGCGTTTCCAACTTCGTCTACCGCGACTGTTATCAACTCATAGGAGTCGTCAACGCATCCGAATACGCCTTCCATATCGGCGGAATCGATTTCCGCTGTGAAGACGCCGCCGCCGCCCGGCTGGGTCATTGATCCGAAGGACTGCCAGGAACCAGGGGTTCCTGAACCCAGATCGGCATCGCGTATATAAACGCTTACGCCGAAGATATCGGCATCATCGGATTCGGCAATAACATTCAGATTATTGTTGGTTCCGTAGGCGCCGCCCGAGGCCGGATCTGTCACGCAGGCTACGGGAGCCTGGCAGTCGGCAATCTCGGATACGCGATTGAAGTTGTATTCACGGTTATTAGCGTCATCTATTGTGCGCACTACGAACTGATAGGTGGTACCGTGTGCAAGCGTAACCGTACCGTCGGTGGTCCAGTCAGTCGCTGTGCCGGCATCGATCGATCCCAGAGTATCCAGGAAGATCAGGTTGCCATCGGCATCTCTGCCGGTATCGGCAGCATCCCAGCCGTCGCCGTCATCCCAGAAGATCAGGTACAGCGAATCGTCCGCTGAGACAGCGTCCCAGTCCAGATCGATAGCGCAGGCGCCTCTGGTAGCCGCCAGATTGGCAACCGCGGTAGGCGGATCGGTATCGACCGGATAGATCATATCGGGACTGGTGAAGTCTTCCATATTACCGGCATCGTCGGTCAGGGTGACCTCTACATCATGGACACCGGCGCCGACATCGACCGAATATATGCCGCCATCGGTAACGAGATGTGTGAATGTATACACACCGCCGGCGGTTGTATCCTCGATGCACTGTATCTGAATGCCGCCCAGCCCGGAGGTCAGAAGATCAACTGAAACCTCGCAGAGCGTATCCAGATCGGTCGTACCGGAGGCATCAACCGTAACCTTGACGCTGTCGCCGATATTGATTTTGTTATTGGTATCCCAGTCGTACTGACGTTCGTATGTAATCGTCGGTGCGGCCGGGGGTTCGTTATCGATTGCAAAGTTGGCCAGGTTGGTATCGACAATCCTGTTACAGGCATTGTCATACGCTGTGACCCAGAACAATGAGGCCGAATCGCCCGCATCCATATCAAGAGCGCCCGCAGTCAATTCGAGGAACCTGATATATTTGCGGTCTCCAGACTCATCCGGAAGTCCGACATTGCTGCCGTAACCCCAGTTGGTCAGGTCGGCATAGACCGTATCGATTTCACCGATCGGGTTACCGGTCATCCAGGCATTGATCGAAACTGTATCGCCGATAGCGGCAACACCGTCGCCGTTAGCGTCGTAGTACAGGTCGACCCAGACCGAATCACCGTCAAAGATCGGATCTCTGGTATCGATATCGTAAGGGGGAATAATGGTATCTACAATCGTATTGCCCTGCTGATCTACAGCTCCGACAATCAGATTGAAGAAACCGGATGAGATTTCATCCGAACCTGCAAAGGTCGTGTCCGGAATTCTCCATTCGAAAAATGCGGCCGAATCGGAACCTGAAACAGTGATTGTATCGAAATACACTGGATCGGCTCCGCCGCCGAAGACCTCGAAATATCCCCAGGCGGAATCGATTTCATATTCGCCGGTGGAATCCCAGGCGTAAATGATGATCGAGTCGCCGAGGTTTATTATGCCGTTGCCGACACAAGGGCCTCCGCCTTCACCTTCGTCGGCAATCCAGTCAAACTCGATTACCAAATCCGGCGGTTTTGTATCGAAGAAGTAAGGACGGCCTTCTGATCCGGTAGGTGTATCCCATGGATAAACCAGATTGTCGGCTGCATTGGGAGCTATACCTGCCAGACCCATAACAATGTCTTCACCGGTAATTCTGAGACCGGAATAAAGACCGTCATAGTCGGCATTTACTGAGTCAGAATTAATGTCTACTTCGAAATAATAGACCGCGGAATCGCCGCCGGCGACAATGTCACCAAGGCCGCTGAAGGCGATTTCCACACCTGTCTCAAACTCTCCAGGTGTTGTGGTCTCTGCCAGAGGAGTTCCAACACCCTCTCTGAAGAGCGCAATCCTGGAGAAATGATAGGATGAATCATTGTCACTGGTAAATCTGACAGTCTTAAGAGTATCATCGTAAACCGAATTGGTGGAATCGTTAAAGATGATAAACTTAAACAACATGACGCTGTCCGCATCCCCGCCGATAGCGACGACCGTGTCGTCCGCATTTTGAGCAACGGTATCTGGATGCAGCAGCCAAACACTCATGTCAGAGCTGTCAGAGAACGTCGCGGTGTCGACATCCGCCAGCGCAATGCCAAAATCATCAACTTTCTGTGCGGCGGCATTTGATGTAAATCCGATTACAAGAAACACCGCAGCAAGAAAGAAAAGTAAGCTGCGAATATGTTTCATTCGACAACCCCCTGATAAAGGTTGTGTAGTTAAAGGTTTTTGTTTTCTCTCAACTGAAAGGTTCATGTTTAGGTCATTACCCTCCTTTCAAACCTTTGAAGTTTTGGTTTATTTATTTTTCCTCTTTTTCATTTCAAAATAAAAAATGAGCTTTCCTTTTAACCCTTCCCTGGCGTCAATTCAAGGCCCGCGTTTTTTGCTTTGGAAAGATTTTTGGATATCGATGCGCGTAGAGGTTAGCCTCCTCCCTGAGCCAGCATGTTTTCTCCCTTAAATTAAATGCTATAAGCCCGGACAAAGATACTCCTCCTCTCAGCTCGGAGTATCATTTCCCAAGCTTAACTGTATCAATTTATTTTTGCTAAGAAGCCTCTTTTTCTAATCAAAAAAACAATACTACTATAGTATTACAGTGCACGCAATAAACAAGCTGTTGTGCAAAAATCAAGTAAATTTTTTATAATTTCCAGACACCTCTTATCACGAGTTTGGCAAATTCTAACCTGTTGTTGAAAATTTGTCAAGTAATTTTTTGATTACTATTTACTTATACAGATTAGTTAAAGTGCTTCCCCCGCTTTTTATATTCGATGTATATATTATTATTGAAAGAATACCTGATTTTTGTTCCTATCTTCACCGCAGTTACAATCCTATTATAAATACTATGCTAAAGTGCAACAATATTCCTGACTCATGTATCGGATATTTCCCGTAAAACATTAGCGTATTTTTGTTTAAATCAAAACAATGAATACCTAGTCAAATTGAAATGAAAGCATATCAGCCCTCTTCCGCCACATAAAAATCTTTGGATTTTTTCAAAAGTGAGCGTTTCAAAATGGGCGGTGTAACCAGAGTTGTCACGATTACCATTATGATAACGGCCGAATAAGTAGCGTTTGATACAACCGCCACACCGCCAATAGTCAACCCCTGACCGATCTTGGCGAATATAAGGCCGACCTCTCCCCTGGGAATCATTCCGAATCCTATTGAAAGCCTGTTGATACCTTTCTCGAAAACTCCGAAGGAGCAGGCCTGTTTACCAATAATGGCCGCCACTGTCAGTATTCCCGCAAACATTAGAACGTTCAAATTGCCGAAGGTGGAAAGGTCAACTCTCAAGCCCATGTGAACAAAGAAAATCGGTACCAGGAATGAGGCAATTGGCGCTATCAAATCCTCGAGGGAATGCTCGCCCCGATTCATGAATCCCCGATAATGAACCCTTTCCATTATAACTCCGGCCGCAAATGCTCCTACGATTCCGGCCAGGCCGATCAGCTCCGCGGCCATTGCAAGGCCAAAGCAGACAATAAGCGCAACTGCCAGCAGAATCCCCTGGCCCTTCATATTCAGGGCGGCCAGGAAAATACTGGGCATTATCTTATTACCAACAATAAGAGCCAGCGTTACGAATGCCAGCGCCTTGACCACGATCCATAAAACTCCCAGCGAATTTATGCCGGTGCCCGCATCGGCGGCTGCAATTAAGCCGGTCACTATTGCCAGCACGATCAGTCCCATGATATCGTCTATAACTGCGGCGCCCAGGATTATCTTGGCCTCCCGGGTTTGCAGCTTCCTGATATCCTTAATCACCCGAGCGGTTATTCCGACCGAGGTTGCAGTCAGGGTTGCGCCGATAAAGATATGCACATAGGTCCCGGATTCGGGAAGGAATAATGCTCCTACTCCCCAGCCCAATATAAAGGGTGTGACCACACCCATCACTGCCACAAGAAAGGCCGTTGTCCCCACGGAAAGCATCTCTCTCAGATTGGTTTCCAGTCCGACTTCGAACAGAAGTATTATCACCCCTATCTCGGCTAAGATTTCCAGGAAATGGTCATGTTTTAGAAACTCAAAGGTATCTATTCCAAATAATACAAGGTTGCCGATAACCACTCCCAGGATCAGTTCCCCCAGTACTGCCGGCTGATTGATACGCTCCATCAATTCGCCGCCCAGCTTGGCAGCCACAATAAACAGTATCAGCATGAAGAGCACGTGGATAATCGGCTTTTCCTCCACCTCGCTTGCGGCTTCGGCATCCTCTGCATGTTCTCCCTCTGATGAAGCTTGATGAGTCGTGCCTTCTTCCGATTGCATTACGGTATCGGGCATAGTCCCGCCCGTATCGTTTTGAGCGGCCATATAATCGGGGATGAAGTTGATTAAAAAGAATACGCCTAAAGCAATAATTAGATAACTTGGAATCCTGCGTTTTTTAAATAAGGGTGTCATGGTCATACCAGTCCATCTGCTAATTTATGTTACAGGTTGATAGTTTCTATGATATTAGAAATCACTTTTTATATGGATCCTCCGCCTGCAGCTCCTCTACGATTTTAAGGTAGCTTTCATATCTTTCCGGATATATTTCCCGGTCTTCCAGCGCCTGCTTAACCGCACATCCCGGCTCGGTCTTATGAAGGCAGTTACGGAATTTGCATTTCTCGGAATAACGCGCTATTTCGGGATAGAGATAGCCCAGATCCTCGGCCTCGATATCCCACAAGCCGAGATATTTCAAACCGGGGGTGTCAACCACATACCCTCCGAACGACAGCGGATACATCTCCACCGCAGTCGTTGTATGAGTACCTTTCTGGGAATAGCTCGAAATTTCACCCACTCTCAACTTAAGCCCCTTTTCAACACAATTCAAAAGCGAGGACTTGCCGGTTCCGGACTGTCCCACGACAATTGAACGCTTATCTTTGAGGACCTCTCCGAATCGCTCCACACCAATTCTCTCGGTAGCGCTGGTCGCAATCATGCGTACATTTATCGACTCATAGACTTGTTCTAAACGATTTATATCCAGAGCATGTTCCAGATCTATTTTATTTAAGATAATAATCGGTTCCAGACTGCCCTGATGTGCAGCTATCAAAAACCTGTCAATTAAACCCATCTTGAACTGCGGCTGTTTGACCGAGCTTATTATCAGCATTTGCTCGATATTCGCCGCTACAATCTGCTCGATCTCCTCCTTGCCGCGTTTGGGACGAGAGAACTTCGAATGCCGGGGATCAACACCGAGAATAACAGCATGAGTCTTTTTCCTGGCAAGTTCTTCCTGCGAGTCGGTATCCACAACCGGCTCGAGCTCGACATTGTCGCCTACCACAACCACCGAGTGCCGCGACTCGGCCTCACTGCGAAGGCTCTCCCGAAGCGTGCACTGCAGCCGCCCGTATTCGGTTTGCACCTGATAATACAGGCCGTATGCACTGACAACCGTCCCTTTGATTATGTCGCCTGTTTTTGCCGTTTATGGTCCCCCGCAACTTTTATCAGACTTTTTTAAATACGAATTCTACCAGCCCCCGCCATGATTCACCGATGCGTTCCGATTCGAAATAATCGGTTTCCGAATAATACACAGGCTGCAAAGCGGGAAACATATCCATTACCTCTCTTGTATCGAAGAAGGAATATAGCCAGCTGTTGGGAAGTTGGAAACAATTTTTTTCCACTTCCGCAATCTTCTTTTTCTTGATTTCTTTATAAGAGGGATCGTTTACTGTCAAGCCGGAGCCGAGAACTATGCCGCCCTTGCGCAGTGAATAAATTATTTTCGCCGCCAGATCGGAGGCCTCCGACTTTTTCAGATGCTGGAATAGATGATTTGCCGCTATGACCGAATAGCGCTCTTTATGAAATTTGAATTCACGCGGATCGATATTGCGCAGGTCGACCGAGACTTTTTTACTTTCCGCCAGCTCGTAAGCCCGTTCCAGATTATCCTGAAGGCTGTCCAGCGCGATAACCTCGAAGTCCCGGCCTGCAAGATACACAGCATCGCCGCCCTGACCACAGGAGAGGTCCAATGCCAACCCCTTCTTCGCCAGCCCGCAATACTGCTTTAGAAGCCATGAGGGACGGGCGCCGTGCGTGCGGGTATCCTCGATTCCACTCTTATCCGTCATGCCGCTAAATATAACTTTCTGTGAGATGAATGCAATCCGATATATTTTAAATTTTACGATATAATAAAAAACCGCACGCCTTTTATAAAAAGCGTGCGGCCGCCATTTAAGATAAGAGGTGCATAAAGTTAATTCTTATTCAGTTGCTTCTCCATATAATTCTGAAAAGCTATATAATCGTCCGGATCGATATTGATAAATCGTGCTGCGGTGGCATAGTCGCCGCCTTTTTTCTGGCAGCGAAGGACCTCGCATATGGCCGTCATGGGACTGCCGATCGAGTTCTCCAGCACCTTCATGAATCCGGGATGATGTTTGTGCCATCCGGGAAGCTTAATTTTGAGCTGTACCAGCGCGCCCTCTTCGAAGGCCCGTCCGGTATGCATGAGAATGCCGCCCAGGGAGATATTTTCCGAGCTGCCGGTTACAAAGTTGTCCTCGTCTATCGGATAGGTAACCTTTCCTGTCAGCACTTTGGTCTGCTTTTGAAGACGGGGATAGCGCCGTCTTTCGGTTCTGGCAGAAGTCTCTTCGGTTTGAGTTTTGCTTTGCATGTTTTTGAAACTCCCTTTTTGAAAACGGGTTGTAAAATTTTATCTGATTAATGCGCTGTCTGCTTTTTCATATAGCCTTCGAGCGCGCGGTAGTCGTCCTGATCGATATTCACGAATTTCACGGCGGTCTCATATATATCACCGACCATATTGCTGCGAACCACCTCGCAAACAGCCGTAAAGGGCGATCCGATCGAGTCCTCGGTGACCTTTAAAAATCCGGGATGATTTTTGCGCCAGCCGGGAAGGGTGATCCTGACCTGCAGAAGCGCTCCCGGCGCGAATTGCTCGTTTAAATGCAGAAGTATTCCGCCCTGGGAAATATCTTTGGATTTGCCCTTGCTGAAATCGGTTTCATTAACAGGATAAGTGACAAGGTTCGCCTCTACCGTAACCTCTTTCGGTATGCGCGGAAATTCCCTTCGTTCCTGCCTCTCGGAGGGATTGTTCATCTCCCTTTTTCCTCCCATGGAATATTTTCATGTTAAAGCTGTTTCATTTCAGGTATCGGAAAGGGTGTTGAAATCTTTATAAGGTTTAAGTGATTACATTCCGTTTTTTCAATATGAATCATTGCAGATTTTATATAACTTACTGTTATGCACACTATCTACACCATCGGCTACGGCAGCCTTGCAATAGAGGATTTCCTCGGCCTGCTGAAGAAAAGCGGAATAAGAATTCTGGTCGATATCAGGTCGAAACCATATTCTAAGGCAAGACCCGAATATCGAAAAAAAGAGCTTGATAGAGCTGTCAGGCAAGAAGGTCTGGAGTATAGCTTTCTCGGAGATAAACTGGGCGGGATGCCGGAGGATGATACCTTTTATGATTCTGAAGGCAATGTTGACTATGCTTTATTGCAGGATTCACCGGTCTATAATCAGGGAATCATGGAATTGATTGCGTCGGCGGAAAAATCGGATATCTGTATTATGTGCGCGGAAGCTTTGCCCGAGCGATGTCATCGCGGATTTCTGATCTCGGAAACACTGTATACATCAGGGATAGAAACAAAGCATATTCTTCATGACGGCAAAATAGTGGATCATGGAAAGCTACGGGTGAAATTCGATTCGGGGCAGATTGATCTATTTCGATAGTCTATCCGAATTCCTCTCGGAATCTTTTCTCTTCTACAAGCTTCAGGCCCGGGACCGTTTTTTCAATGTTTTCGCGTTCCTTGTCGCCCGCTATGATCGCGCCGATCTCCTCATGGGCAACAGTTACCAGCAAGGGATTGTCCAGATCGCGGTAGCAGGTAAAATCCTCGGGATAGCTGGGGTGTACGAACTGAAAAAGGCTGTTGGTTACACGCAGAAGATATCCCAGAATATCCTCGTTGCAATCGTATATTCTTACCGTAGCCCCCTGCATCTCGAACCAGTCCTTACCCAGAAGCTCCTCGTATTCTCGGGCAATTCGAGTCCCCGGCCATTCGAACTGCTTTTCACGAGTTTCCTTCAGATGCGGCCTGAGGTGCTCTATAAACCTTTGGGCATTGGCTTCAAGTTCAATCGCGTCACGAGTGACCATGCTGAAATACCTGCAATGGTCGCAGATATATTTCATCAGGTTTCTGTATGTGTCCCCGTGTACGTCTCCCTTAATGAACCAGACGGGCAAATCGGTTTTTACGCCTGCCAGACCCATATGTTGCAAAGCCTTTCAGTTTGTTGATTTTACCAGGTTGTGTTAATTATTGCCGAGCAATAGAATATATAAGCAAAAATTGCCTGCAAAACAAGACCAAATTTTCCATAATTGCAATGCAGAAAAGGATACATGTTGTGTCAGTTCCTGTGCCCGATGAAATCGGGCATGAGAACTGACAGGTTTGAGACTAAAAAAGGCAGCTAATTTATTTAGATAAACCGTCAGGTCACAATCCTCCTGAGGCGGATCAGGACCTGATGGAACTTATAGGAACGGCACTTCAAAAAAATGCCTGCATTAAAAGCAGGCATTCATGTATTTCAAAATTCTTGCAGGATTTTTTAACAATCATAGAAAAGCCGGAACTCATACGGATGAGGCCTGAGCCTGATTGCGTCAACCTGTGCCATCTTAAGCTCCAGCCAGACCGCGATAACATCATCGGTGAACACATCGCCCTCAAGAAGATAATCGTGATCTTCCGCCAGAGATTCGCAGGCTCTTTGAAGCGAGGACGGCAGTTGCGGGATTTTGGCCAGTTCCTCTTCTGTCATAACCGAGAGATCATCATTGCAGGGGAATCCGGGATCGATCTTATTCTTGATACCGTCCAGTCCCGCCATAAGCATGGCGGCATATGCCAGATACGGGTTACAGGTAGCATCGGGAGGACGGAATTCCATGCGGTAAGTCGATTTGTCGAGCTGATATCCGGGAATCCGGATACAGGCGTTGCGGTTGCCGACAGAATAGGTACCTCTCACCGGCGCCTCAAAGCCCGGCACCAGACGCTTATATGAATTGGTCGAGGCCGAGGTGAAGCATAAGAGCGATCCGGCATGCTTCAGAATTCCACCGATATACCATTTGCCGATCTGCGAAAGCCCGATCTCATCCTTTGCATCATAAAATATCGATTTGCCTGCCCTGGCCAGGTATTGATGCACATGCATGCCGTTTCCCGGCTCATCAAAGAGCGGTTTGGGCATGAAGGTAGCCGACTTGCGATATCTGAAGGCGGTATTTTTCACCACGTATTTCACTATCATGGAACGGTCGGCCATATCTTTGAGATTACCGAACATTACCTCGATCTCCTGCTGACCGGCGCCGCCCACCTCATGATGATGATATTTCACCGGTACTCCGCAGGCCTTTAGGATGTCGGTCATCTCGTTTCGGATTTGAAAGGTCTTATCCTTGGGCGGGATAACATGATAGCCGCCCTTGTAACGCACCTGATAGCCCAGATTGGCCTCGGAGGCATCACTGGAACGCCATTCCGCTTCATTCGAATCGATATAATAATAGCCCGCTTCCGGTTTCTGGTCATAGCTTACATGATCGAACAGGTAGAACTCGAATTCCGGGCCCCAGATCGACTCTGTAGCAATCTTGCTTTTTTTCAGGTACTTTTCGGCCTTCTCGGCAATCCATCTGGGATTGCGGCTGAACTGCTCGATCGTGCCGTTGACATTAACGACATTACCGATAAAGCTCAGGGTGGGTCGATCCCAGAAAGGATCGATAAATGCCGTCTCGGGATCGGGCAGAAGGATCATATCGCCCGATTTGATATGAGCGAATCCCGAAACCGAGGAACCGTCAACTCCTATACCATTTTTGAAAAGGTGGTTATCTAGACGTTCGATTGGAACGGTTATATGATGCCAGTCACCCATCAGGTCGACAAATTTGACATCTGCGAATTCAACCTGATTGTCCTTG
Source organism: Candidatus Zixiibacteriota bacterium (assembly GCA_014730285.1). Taxonomy (GTDB): domain Bacteria; phylum Zixibacteria; class MSB-5A5; order JAABVY01; family JAABVY01; genus JAABVY01. The sequence continues at coordinate 8,946 of WJIM01000104.1, read as the reverse complement.
ACAAGTTTCTTTATCTTTTCAGTGACCATTAGTCATCTCCTTGTGAAAAAAATATCTTAGTGAAGATAAAAACTATTCCGTATAATGCAATCAAAATCCCCGTTTTAATCCTTTTCTAATTGACTTTTTGGCAATAAATTCCATTTTTCAGAGAAACCGGAGGAGGGTCTAAATGAGAACTGTCATCGCCATTTTATCGCTATTTTTGCTGTTTAATCTCACCTATGCACAGGAAAATCCGGAAAAACCTGATCCGTTCCAGACAGCTCTGGCCGAAGTCGGCCTCACAAAGGAAAAGCTGACATTCGATTATGGCGATATGTCGAATTATGGCGGCGACAAATTCGCTCTTCCGCTCTTTTACACTCTCCACTCCGCTCCTTTCAAAGTCGAGCTTTATACCCGGCTGTTTCGCGATGATCTCATTCAAACTTGCCGCTCGGCCCGTGCCCTGACATCATTCTCATCACGCAGACTCAACGAGGGTATACGGCGCGGTCTGATCTCGAGCCCGCTGGATCGGGTCAAGCCTCTTCTGGAAAGCGAAACGCCCCTTCATGATGCAATAGTGGATTTTGAAGCGTTTTATACGATTCCGATGGATCAAACGCGCCGCAAAGAGCTTAAGGAGAAAGCCGCCCAGGTGCCCCTGGAGCTACAAAAAATGGCCGCGTTTATAATCTTCACTGCAATAGATTCCTCCAGATATCATTATCAGGCCTTCAAAGAGGTAAACGAGGAATTCGATCTGCATGAGATGCGCGATATCTTTGTCGATTTCATAGCGTCTGAAACCGATGAGGGCAATTTTAAGATGGAACCGTTTCTGGAGGAAGTCGAATTCAAATATCTTTACACTCCCGCGCAGGATCTCGCTATGGCTCTTGATTTTGCGGCCGATTCGATCTCCAGAATGACTTTCAATCAGGAGTTCGAGTTCGAATGGCAGACCTCGGCCGGAAAGGTGCTGATTAATGACAACAGAAAACATGAATACAGCGGTGAAGACGCCTGCATGCTGATTATTGATGTCGGCGGGAATGATGTCTACAGAAACGCCGCCGCCAATATCGACTATCGCAACTGGCTTTCGATACTGATCGATGTTGAGGGAAATGATACTTATGAGGCCGATGAGGAAACTGTCGGCAGTTTTGGGGCGGGCATTTTCGGCTACGGATTTCTTCTCGATCTGGCAGGGGATGATACATATTCAGCCGAAAATATCACCCAGGGCGCCGGAATCTGCGGAGTGGGCATGCTTCTGGATTACGGCGGTAAGGACAGCTATGATGCCTATATCTGCGGGCAGGGCTCCGGCGTATTCGGGCAGGGGATACTCTCCGATATTCACGGTGACGACCGCTACCACATGTTTCAACTTGGGCAGGGCTTCGGCTTCACCAAAGGCATCGGACTTCTGGTCGATTCGACCGGAAATGATGAGTATATCGCCAATGATTCTATCATAGATTTTCCCGCCTCGCAGTCCAGAGAGCACAATTCCAATCTCTGTCAGGGTGTCGGATTCGGCAAACGTGCCGATTTTGTCGACGGCCATTCATGGGCAGGCGGAATCGGAATGCTGGTTGACGGCTCGGGCGCCGATTTTTATTCCGCCGGGCTTTTCGCACAGGGCTGTGCCTACTGGTATTCGATCGGCGTGCTTTCAGATGTCTCCGGGGATGATATTTATGACGGCGTCTGGTATGTTCAGGGCTCGGGAGCGCATTTCGGCCTGGGTGTTCTACTCGAATCGGGTGGAAATGACAGGTACACGGCCGAGATGAATATGGCTCAGGGGGCCGGGCACGATTTTACCCTGGGCATGCTGATTGAGGAAAGCGGCAACGATATTTATAATGCGCCAAATCTCTCTCTGGGCGGTGGAAATGCCAACGGTTTCGGGATTTTCTGGGATAAATCCGGCGATGATGGCTATTATGTTACCGCCGCCACAACATTGGGGCGTTCAAATGTCGCCAGCCGGGGCAGCTTACGCGATCATAATATGTGCCTGGGACTCTTCCTCGATACGGGCGGGAACGACACCTATCCCGAGGAATATGATTTCGCCCGCAACAACCGACTTTGGACTCAGCCCGGCAAAAATACAGAGCAGCCTCTGCCCGAGGTAGAGCTGGGCGTAGGATACGACACCGAATAATATTTGACATTTCCTCTTTTCCTCCGTCTATAATTTATGCTTGCAAAATCGGGCGGGAGCGTTACATTAAATACAGCATCGATGATTCGTACTAAGCCATCGCAATAACCGTTCATTGAAAGGCAGATATTCAACTCGGGGGAATTATGCGAAAAGCCTTTGTCTTTTGCGGAGTGTTTTTTCTACTTTTGCTTCTTGTCTGCTCCGAGGATACGACCGGGCCTGATGAGAATGATTTCGTGCATCCGATAACGATTCAGGCCTGCTTCGACCTTCAGGATTCGATCGCCCAGAGTCTTCTCAACTGGCTCGATGTCACCGATACAACCGCAGCATTGAATTCAACCCGCAGGCTTCTGCTCGAGGCCGAGGATTTGGTCGACACCGCCTATGTTCACAGCCAGGGGATAGCAATCGAGTTCAAAACCGGCATGCGCGGAGGAATTATGATCGATGCTCTGGACGGCCTCCCCTTAGTTGCGGAGGATGCTCCCCCAAATGCGTCACCAGCTCCCGAACCCAAAGTCGTGGAAACCCGTCCAGGCAGTCTTCGTGCTCTGCTGCTCTGCCCGATCTATCTCGAGCGCCGGGAGATTGTCGACAGCCTGATCGAGAGCATGGGCTCGGACCTGGCGCGGGCAGGATATGGCACATTTATCAAGCGGCTGGGCAATATATGTACAATAAGCCATTTTAACGATCTTGAGGGATTCGGAATAATTCATATATATTCCCACGGTTTCGTTTGGCCGGACGATGAATCGCATGAAGAAGTGTATCTCATGTCCAGTGAATCGGCCGAGAGACTCAATAGGGATTACGAAGATGAGCTTTTGGACGGCAGGCTGGCGCCGATTTATATTCCCGGCCGGGGCAATCTCTATTTCATCGGTTCCTCATATATATCGGCCCAAAACAATCTCGAGAACTCCTCGCCTCTGGTATGCTTCAGTTTCAGGAACGGAATCAATTCTAACTGGACCGAGAAGTTCTATACGGAATTGAATGCCGGGGCATGTGTGGGCGTTGACGGCCCGTTGAAAGCAGATCAGAATCTGGAGTGGTCTTCCGGGATTTATGCTGCACTGACCGATACTTCAGAGGAGATAACTACAACATTATCCGAATGGCGCAATTCAATCGACGCCGAATACGATTACGATGATGATATTATAACCAGAATCGATTACGCCGGGCCGGATGATTTCATAATCTGGAAACGGGTGCATATTGACAATCTCAGCCGTTACTCCGGCAAGCCGGAAGATATTGTCGAAATCAGGGGTTTTGGCTTCGGGATGCCTGAATTGGGAGGAAGAGCATTCTTCGGAAATACAGAGGCTGAAATTGTCTCCTGGAGCGATACATTAATCGAAACAAGAGTTCCCGAAGAAGCCCTGACCGACTCAGTGGCCGTGAGGGTGGGCAATTCCTTAAGCAACAAGATGTTGTTTCGGGTTCATCCGACTCTGGGCATCTCCGGCATATTTCCCGATTCGGCAACACTCGGGGATACGGTTGAAATAATCGGGGGCGGTTTCGGCGGCACATCCTCAACTCTTGAATTCGGTGGAAGCCCGGCAAATAGTATAGTATTCTGGTCGGATACGCTTATCATCGCCGAAGTCCCGATTTCAGGCCGGCCAACCGACAGCTATGTGCGGGTACTCGGCCCGGAGGATTGGACCGGGGGATTCGATTTCAGGCTGCTTCCAATGGCGCGCCTTTACGAGATTTCACCCATGCGCGGCAAATATAATGATACCCTGGAATTTCACGGCAGGGATTTCGGGGCCTACAGCGATGACAAAATCGTGTATTTTGCCGGATGGAACGGTTTTGTCGGGGCTGAAATCGAAGAATGGGCTGATACACTCGTTAAGGCGCTTGTACCCGACAGTGCGATTTCCGGCCAGGCCTTTATTCAGCTCAACGACTGGACCGGTTCCAGAAGTGATATCCTCTCTGTCGAGGTCTTCGGGATTGCTGATCTGGAGAGCCCTTATGTTTTGCCTGCGCATGTGGTCGAGCTTATCGGCACCGGCTTTGGAAACACTCAGGGCAGCAGCGGCTTATTTCTGGATACGACAGAATTGGGCGCACGTACCTGGTCGGATGAAAGAATTACCGCCACAATTCCACTGAGTGCTCAGTCCGGAGATTTGTATGTCAGCGTAAACGGCGATTACAGCAATCCGCGGCATGTTAATGTTCCCCGATACGAATCCATAACCCCTTTCTGGGTGCTGCCCGGCGATCCGGTGTATATTCACGGCAGAGGTTTTGGAGAGATTAATCAGCATGTTTATTTTCCCATTGGAGTTGACGGCATAATAGAATCCTGGACAGACACACTGATAACGGCAGTTACTCCCGAGGGCGCCAGAAGCGGCCAGCTCACACTGCAATTTGGGGATCTGGAACTGCCGATTTCTGATATAGATGTTTTTCATGTAGACAGAATCTCGCCCAACACCGGTCTTCCCGGAAGATTGATTTCAATCCATGGCAGCGGTTTTTTGCCGGTAGAGGGTGACAGCTATGTGACCTTCGGGGATATCGAGGCCGAGGTTTCGGATTGGTCGGACAGCCTGATCAGGGTTTATGTGCCCCAAATCGAGCAGGACTGCCCGGTAAGGATACATATTTATGATTATGTCAGCCCGGGAATTGAGTTTGAGGTTCAGGATCTGCCAGATATTCAAGAATTATTGGATCAGACCAAATATTTTGTAATAAGCTTTGAAGGCGTTGTTGTATGGGAAATGAATCCTGAGCGTTCGGATACGCTTTTTGACAGATTTTATGTATTTGAATACAAATTGGAAAACACATGGGCCACGGATACATTTAAATTCGGATATTTTTGTGAAGACTTAATTTATTGTTATTGTCTTGCTGCAAATGGATGGATGAGTGAAGACAGATTATCGGTTGCGGAATCTTTCTCTCAATACCATAATTTTATCGATGAAGCCATGATGAATGAAATCACAGTTATGAATCACGAATTTAAATTTACTGATGTGCCCTTATCTCAATATGAATATCATGAACACGGGGATACAATAAAAGTCATCTATGAATTAACCGGCCCGGACGTTGAAAATCACATCAGTGAGATTTTGATTTATAAAGACTGGTACTATTATGATGACGGTCCGCCTGACCCATCACCCACATCTCCGTCTGAAGGCCATGACATTGAAGTTGTCGATGTTGACTGGCAAAATGCGGTTCATCCCCCGAAGATCAGGATAGTATTCAGCAATTACGCCTATAATTTATCTAAATAAAAAAGCGCAGTTTGAACTGCGCTTTTCTGATTAAAAATCTCTTGGTTGCATAACCTGTCTCTTCGTCGCCCGCCTTTTAGTTAATGCATCACCCTTTTGGTAAAGACCAGTTTGTTTCATTCATCAAATCCGGGCCATTTAGGCGGTAACGGGCTGCCAGCGGCGCTGGATAGCTTTCCACTGAGCGGCCTGATACAGAGCACAAATACCTACTATGACATAAACTGCACGGCTCAGGAAGCTCATCGGCCCAAAGATTGTGGCCACCAGATCAAAGTTAAAGAATCCAACCAAACCCCAGTTAAGCCCACCTATTACCAGTAATGCTGCTACGACTACGTCTAATGATTTCATTTTTTTCTCCTTTTAATTTGTGTTCTCTAAAATCATTAATTTCAACTTTCGCCTTCTACAACCGTAATCGTCTTAATAATGTTCCAACATTGTCTAATATTTATACAATATTTCTACAATGCATTTTACTGCAACGAATTATATCAATTTATTTATTGTATTCTGCCACATACTTTTAAATATATACAAATAATTAAGGTTTTATAGAACTTAATGTCGAAGTATTGTGTTGTCATAGTTAGACGGTTATGAAACAAAAGTTGGTAAGGTGAACTATGAAACATAAACATCCTATTAAGGTCGTGGAAAAGAGAACGGGTCTGTCATCTCATGTGATAAGAATATGGGAAAGACGATACGGCGCGGTTACTCCGGAGAGAACTGAATCCAATAGACGGATGTACACAGATGAGGAAATCGATCGGCTGGTCCTTTTGCGCAAAGCAACAGAAGCTGGTGAAAGTATCGGTCAGATCGCCGGTCTCCCCAACGAAGAACTAAATAAATTGGTGGAAACCAGCGCAGCCTACATTAATAAAGATGACGAGATTTCGAGCGGCGACGGTCATGGCAACGGCGATGGCAAACATGAACATGAGCCGCAGTTCTATCTTAAGGAATGTCTGGATGCGATCGTCGAACTGGAATCCGAAAGGCTCGAGAAAATTCTTCTCAAGGCCTCTTCCGAGCTGACCCAGCCGGAGATGATGGAAAAAGTGCTGGAGCCGTTGATGCACAAAATCGGCGATCTCTGGCGCGAGGGCACTCTGCGTGTGGTCCATGAGCATCTGGCCTCCGCGGTGGTGCGTTCATTTCTGGGCAATATGGTTGGCGCTCTTAAGGTTAATGAAACCGCCCCGAAAATTATCGTTACCACTCCTCTAGGGCAGATTCATGAGTTTGGAGCCTTAATGGTGACAGTTTCAGCCTCCTCGGCGGGATGGAACTCGGTCTATCTGGGCGCTGAGCTTCCGGCAGAAGAGATTGCCAATGCGGTCAAAAACATGGGGGCTAAAGCGGTGGCATTGAGCATAGTCTATCCCCCCGACGATCCGCGTCTGGCTCCCGAACTGCGCAAGCTGCGCCAGATTCTCGACGATAAGATAGTTCTTTTAGTTGGCGGCCGATCCTCCGGCGCTTATAATGAAGCATTGGAGAATCTCGGCATTGAGAGAATGCAGAATCTTTCGGATCTGCACAAACATCTGGAAAGAATCAGGAAAGAAATAAACGGGGTAAGTTATTGATGCCGATTTCGATTGATGACAGAAGAATCCGTGTTCTCAAGGAGCGAGAGTACAAAAAGGGCCCGGTAATTTACTGGATGAGCCGTGATCAGCGTGTTATGGACAACTGGGCCCTGCTCTACGCTCAACAATTGGCTTACGAGCACAAAGCGCCGCTGGCGGTGGTATTTTGTCTGGTGCCGGAATATCTGGATGCCACCATCCGCCAGTACGGTTTTATGATAAGAGGGCTGAAAGAGGTCGAAAAGGACCTGCAGAAAAAGAATATCCCGTTTTTCCTGCTTTTGGGAGAACCGAAAAAGGAGCTTACGAGATTTCTTGAAAAATATGATGCGGGCGCATTGGTTACAGATTTCAATCCGCTCAAGATTAACCGTAAATGGTACGGTGATATCGCCCAGCGGATCGATATACCGTTTCACCAGGTCGATGCACACAATATAATTCCGGCCTGGGAGGTTTCGGACAAGGCTGAATATGCCGCCCATTTATTCCGAAAAAAAGTAGATGAAAAGCTTGATGATTTTCTGGTCGATTTTCCCAATCTCAAAAAACACAAATTCGGATGGGATGGCAGTTCTCCGAAAGTCGATTGGGAGACGGCCGGGAAATCACTCAAGGTAGATAAAAGCATGGGCGAGGTGGAAGGTATCCGGCCGGGCTATAGCGCCGGGATGGATCAATTCGAGGAATTCATTAACAACCGCTTAACGAAATATACCGAAAAGCGCAACGATCCAACCGAGGACTTTCAGTCCGGCCTTTCGCCCTATTTACATTTCGGGCAGATTTCCGCCCAGCGTATCGTTCTGGAAACATTAAAAGCTTCTCCCGGTTCTAAATCACAGGAGAGCTTTTTCAACGAAATCATAATCTGGCGCGAGCTGGCGGACAACTTCTGTTTTTACAACTACAATTACGACAACTATGACGGTTTCCCGAACTGGGCGCGTTTGACTCTGAATGAACACAAAGGCGACTTCCGGGAGTATATGTATTCCCCGGAAGAGTTCGAGAAAGCCGAGACTCATGACGAGCTATGGAACGCCGCGCAGATGGAGATGGTTAAGGCGGGCAAGATGCATGGCTACATGCGCATGTACTGGGCCAAGAAGATTCTGGAATGGACCCCGGCCCCGGAGCAGGCGCTGGATATTGCGATTTACTTAAACGATAAATATGAGATTGACGGGCGCGATCCCAACGGTTACGCCGGAATCGCATGGAGCATCGGCGGGGTTCACGACCGTCCCTGGTTCGAACGCGAGATATTCGGCAAGATCAGGTTCATGAGTTATAACGGGTGTAAGAAAAAATTCGATGTTGATGCATATATAGAGAAAGTGAAAAAGATGTAGTAGGTCAAGCCCTGAGGGCCGACTTGTCGGCCGGAATGGCTTGACGATTGGGTAAGATTCGGGTGGCCCACATCTTTAGATGTGGAGGAAAGGCATTAGAAACCCACCCCTGAAGGGGATGGGCCACCAAACAGATGAGAACAAAAACACTGGGGGTTAAATATGAAGTTACATTCTTTAGATAGGCAGCAAATGATAAAGAAGCCGATCAAGGAGGTTTTCGAATTCTTCGAGAAGCCCGAAAACCTGGCCTTGATAACGCCGCCATCACTCGGCTTCGAGATCATAACCCCGCTTCCGATCGAGATGAAGGCGGGGACATTGATCGATTATACTGTCAAAGTGCAGGGCATACCGGTCAGGTGGACAACCATGATTACCGAATATGATCCGCCGCATAAATTTGTGGATGTTCAATTGAAAGGTCCCTACGCATTCTGGCATCATACGCACATATTTAAGGAAGTCGAGGGCGGGACTTTGATGTCTGACCGTGTCCAGTATATCCTGCCCTTCGGCTTTCT
>WJIM01000103.1 GCA_014730285.1 Candidatus Zixiibacteriota bacterium | reverse complement strand
TATGGATTCAGGGAGAAGAGATTTTTTCAGGCTGAAACGGACAGTTTTATTCACAGTATCGAAATACACTTTTTGAGGGAAGAATGTGGACACGAATTTGGCCTTGAGTGTGTTTGTCCTGTAATCATAAAATCCGCACTCATTCATATCGTACTTAACACCATAGCAGGCGCCGTCATACTCGCCTTCGGGCAGATGCTCCTCGAACATCCAGCTTCTATAATCCTCGGGCAGATCGCCGGAATCATCCGAGAACAGAATTACCCCGCTGAAACTATCGCCTGAAGCTTTTATCAGAAAGTCGTAAGAACCTTCAGATTCGGAAATATTAACCCCAACTGAATCCGATTCTATTGATTGAATCAGATGCGAATTAGATTGATTCGCCTTCACCAATATCCCGCCATCCTTGAACTGACCGGCATACTCCAAAAATTCTGCCTTTACCGATTCGAAATCGCTATCGCAATAATTTTCCATTATCGATACGACTTTTTCTTTGGATAAGGTCCTTACATATTCGGAACTTCCGGACAGTGCCAGATAGAGTTCTTCGAATTCTGGCATTCCAATTCGATCAATCAGAAATCCCACGAATAACGAGGAGACCGGATAGGTAATATCCGGCATGCCTACCTTGATATTAAAGCTGTACTGGGTTAGAATATCATCAAGCCTGCAAAAGCCGTTCTCGAGAATAACACTTCCGAGCTGATTTATAACCTCAGGAGATTTCCCCCAGCGGCCGCCGCAGACACAGGCCAGCCCCTCCTGAACAAGGGGCAGAGTGTAAAGCGGCACCGAATCGAGAGCATAGTTTATCAGCAGGTGTGTCAGCTCATGGGGATGCGGAAGGTGCCGGGTAACAATCGCATCCATAGAGAGATAGGCCAGGCCGTGAGCGTCATATCCGGTCATATCCATAAAATCATTACGCGTGCAGAGATAGTAATTGATCTTGCTCTGATGCAATCTATTTTGTTTAAGTGAATCGATTTCAAAATAGCCGGTTATGAATTCTATGTAATTATCCAAAGCCTCAACGGCATAATCATTGACCATGCTCTCGTCACTGCATATAATATTAGTGTACCGGCTTTGCTTAGTATGCCAGTCCGATGCCAGAGCGGTCATGGGTGAGATCAGATACCAATGCTCATTATCTTTAATCATATAGTATCTGACCGAAATCGAATCATCCCCGGTCATAAGATAAACGTCTGTTTTAGCAAAATCGGAGCCTATTTCTGATTCACCTAATTCAACCTGTATCCAGCCTTCAGAAATCTCAGGCGATAATGTTATCAATGGAGAGGAACAGTCGAATTTTGCGGGAGTGTTTTTGTAATTAATTCCTAAACGGTTAGATTTTTCGATTTCATCGCGATGCCAGCATTCTTCGGCAATCTTCCAGTCCTGATTTTCCACAGCTTTTGTATAGGCTTCCATTAATTTTTCCGGGGTGTCATAATCGGCCGCGTTTACAGCCGCATGATGTGACAAAAGAAATGATACGAGAGTCAGAAAGAACAGGCGCATAATATCTCCCACAGCAAATCCATTATGTAAATATTATTAATTATACAAGTACAGGGATAGATCGCTTCGGGAAATACTATATTTTTTTTACATTGGCTTGCGGCTGCGTACCGGCTCATCGAGAGCCTTGCGGACAGCGCTTCCGAGCAGTTTGATCGTAACCGGTTTACGAATAAATGCTCTGGCGCCGAGCTTCATGGCTTTATTTACCTGATCCGATTCGGCATAACCCGAGACTATAATCGCCTTTTGATCGGGGTTAAGCTCCAGCATTTTTTCATAGGTCTCCGCGCCTTGCATTCCGCCCGGCATAATCATATCCAGCACGACAATGTCGAAGTCCTGGTTTTTCATCAGCTTCAATGCCTGCTCGCCGCTGTCAGCGGTCTGGGTCTTGTAGCCCAGTTTGGATAAGAGTATACGTGCAACCTCGCGCTGTGTTGAATCATCATCGACAATCAGAATTTTTTCCGAGCCGCCCATTGCTCCGGAGGTTGTTTTCGTTTCGACACTTTCACGCGTGATTGGGAAGTAAATAAAGAACGTCGTTCCCTGGCCAGGGGCAGATTCGAAATCGATAAAACCGCCGTGATCCTCGATTACCGAATGAACCACACTCAGTCCCAGACCCGATCCCCTCACACCCTCGGCGGTTTTGGTCGTAAAGAAGGGATCGAATATTTTAGGCATGACCTCGTACGGTATTCCGCTGCCGGAATCGGAGACACTCAATTTGACATATTCACCTTTGGGAACTCCTCCGGCTTTGGAGGATATCTCGTCGGCATAGAAATTTTCGGTTTTAATCTTAAGCTTGCCGGAATTGGGCATGGCGTCAAAGGCGTTGGATATCAAATTGGAAAGCACACGATAGATTTGTGATACGCCGCCGCGTATATTGAAAAGGTTGTCATCCAGATCCGTCTTAATCGCTATCGTCTGCGATATGGAGTGGAACTGCCTGACTATCTGCTTGACTATTTTATTCAAATCGAGAGGTTTCAAAGCATAGTGACCGCGGCGCCCCAGGGTCAGAAGCTGCTGATTTATTTCAGCCATCTGATTGGCAGATTTCTCGATCTGGTCGATCAGTTCCTGAGCGGGATGCTCAGCGGGAAGATCATCTTTAATCAATGCCGGGTAGGCGGTCAACGGGCCCAGCAGATTGTTGAAATCATGCGCTACCTGTGCCGCAATTCTGCCGGCTGTTTCCAGGCGTTGCGCGCGGGTGGCGAATTCCTGTAAACGCTTGGTTTCCGTGAAATCCCTGAATACCAGCACCACACCGATTATATCCCCGTTTTTATCTCGAATCGGCGCTCCACTGTCAGCTATTATTCTCTCCCGGCCGTCTTTGGTGATAAGCACGGTATCATCGTCAAGAGCAACGACCGAACCCGTATTAAGAACCTTTCTAACTGGATTTTCAACCGCTTCCCGGGATTCCTCATTGATTATCTCAAATACTTCCGCCAGGTCTTTTCCGAATGCACTCTGCTCAGACCATCCAGTTAAATTCTCGGCAGCGCTGTTCATCTGGATAATCTTGCCGCTGTTGTCGGTGGCAATCACGCCATCTCCAATTGACCGCAGGGTAACATCAAGCCTTTCCTTTTCTTCTGCCAGAGCCCTCTGAGCGGCCACCCTTTCCGATATATCCACAATCGTTGCGAAAACCGACTGTTCTCCCTGAAATACAAGTTTCCTGGAAAACAGGTCGACCCATTTGACGTTGTTCTTCTTTGTTTTCATCCTGAAGGTATATCGTGGTGTTGTACCTTCATCACCGGCAATCTTTCCGCGCGCCTGCTTTGTAACGAATTCTCTGTCGTCGGGATGTACGTTTGAGAGAATCTGCTCCAGACTCATTTTCTCCATCTCTTTCTCAGTCATGTCCAGCAAATCCGCAAAAGCACGATTACCGTATACCAATCCGCGTGCGGAATAAATTAACAGCGCCAGGAGTGACTGATCAGATAGCATACGGAATTTTTCTTCGCTGCGCCTGAGCTCCTTTTCGGCTTCAACTCTTTCGGTAATATCACGGTTAATAGTCACCGCCCAGTGTGGCTTTCCATGGCTGTCCTTTATTATGGAGGCCGATGCGAGGATATAAAGCTCTCGTCCATCTTGTGTTTTCTGAATAACCTCACCTTTCCAGTAGCCATTTTTTCGATACTGATCAAGAACCTTGTCTTTGTTTTGATCCGGATATTCAGTAGGAATTAATTCAGGCAAAGTTTTCCCGATTGCTTCTTCGGCTTTCCAGCCGTAAATCTGTTCAGCGCCCTTATTCCAGCTCTTAATTCTATAATCCGTATCCGCAGTAATCACTGCCTCCGAAATATTGCTCAATACGGCCGCATAATATTTGTCCCATTCTTCGCTTTCCCTTTTGGCGCTGACATCCCTGAAGACAATAATCGAACCGATGATCTCATCATCCTCATCAATTATAGGAGCAATGCTGTCCTCCACTGGGATTCGTCTGCCGTCTCTTACTTTTAATTCCGCATTTGAAGGGATTGAAACAGATTTCTCTGTTTTCATTGCATTGGAAGCAGGGCAGTCAATTTTTGAACCATTTTCATCGTATATTTCGAAAACATCTGTCAAAGGATGTCCGCAAGCATCTTCATTCTTCCAGCCGGTAAGTTCCTCTGCTACGGAGTTTATAAAAGTGATATTGCAATCAAAATCAGTGGCAATTACAGCATCGGCGATTGAAGTTAACGTAAGAGATAATTCCTGTTCCCTGTCGCGCAACTTATGGTGTATCGTTTCATAACGAAAAAGTACTTTGGATATAATCAGGCCGAATACGATAAAGGCGGCCAGAATTAAAAGCCTGATGTAAAGCTCATGTTCGGGAATATCTAGGATTAGCAGATCCCAGAAATCAAGGCGATAAAAGAATAGATGATCAAGGAGTGCGTCAATAAACCATATCATCAGGCCTGTAAACACCGACAGGCCAAGTACCTTATGGTGAACCCGCATTTGTCTCTCCCCTTAGTTCTGTCAATGCAACAGGTATTTGCCCACCGTAAGTATAGCTTACTGAAATCGTATAGATTAGATAATAAATAATCTTACTAAAAACCAGGAAAAAGTGATTTTGTTCCCCCAAAACTGCCCGGATAAATAATTTTGGTACAAAAGATTATACATGATTCTTAAATCCATTTATTATCATATAGACTTCTGCATATATATAATGTCGAAATTTCTGCCCTTTTTTGTACCAATTGATTTAAAATGGCCGCATTTTTAAAAACCGTACTTTTCATGAAAACTAATGCTCTGCTGATTCAAAGATGATATATTGGCAATAAGGACTTTTACCCCGATATTGCGGGCATCGGCCGTAAGCCTGTCCGGAAATCTCTTTCCCAAGCCCTTGTCGGTGAAATCCGGCAGAATGAAATATGTTATCTCGGCAGTCCTCTTAAAAGTATCCAGATTCAGAAAAGGCCTGATAAGCCCGAAACCGATTACCCCCTTTCCCTTGTCCACGGCTGCATAAAACGGATAATTCCCTGCCAGCTCTCTGAGCCGGTAGAAAAACTCCAGGCCCACTTTTCTTTGAGGATAAGCGGCAAAGCTGTTTTCCACAAAATAATTGAAAATATTGACAACAGCCTTGCCGTCATCGTCTTTCAGCGTTCTGACCGTGCAGTTCATAGCGGCTTAGCTTTTCCATAATAAGATTATCGAAAACCGATAGTTTTCATATTCACAACATCAATATAGCATATTGTGTTTGAACCGCAAACCTAATGCCCCCTGAATTTTCGCAGCTCTTTGACTTGCAGATGATACTGCCGGACCTTTTTATCGAACTCCCTCTGCTGACGGCGCATTTCCTTCGTATCTTTTCTCGCCTCCAGATATTTTAATTCTTTCTGCAGTTTATTATAATTATTCCAGCGCTTTTTGTCGAGTTTCCCTTCTTCCAGAGCCTTCCGGATTGCACATCCGGGTTCGCCGCTGTGACTGCAATCACGAAATTTACACTGAAGGGCAAGTTCTTCGATATCATCGAAAGTCCTGCTCAATTCACCCTCATCATCCCAGAGCTTGATCTGCCTCATGCCGGGCGTGTCGATCAAAATACCGCCCTCCGGCAGAACTATCAACTCGCGATATGTGGTTGTATGTCTTCCCTTGCTGTCATCCTCGCGAATCTCCCGAACCAACTGCCTTTCATAGCCCAAAAGGCCGTTTATAATGGTCGACTTACCCACGCCCGAAGAACCCAGGAATGCCGCCGTCTGCCTATGCTTTAAATACTCCTTTAACTGATCCAGTCCATCCTTATTTTTGGCGCTGATGGAGATGATAGGAATGCCGAAGGCAATTGTTTCCACCTCCTCTATTTTCGCCTCCAGGTCCTCGCAAAGATCGGTCTTGTTGAGAATTATTACAGGATTGGCGCCGCATTCCCAGGAAATCGCAATATAACGTTCGATCCGCCTCGGATTGAAATCGTAATCCAGCCCGCTCACCAGAAACACAGTGTCGATATTGGCCGCTACGATCTGTTCTTCCGTCACTCGTCCCGCAGCCTTGCGGGAAAATCCGCTCTTGCGGGGAAGCACGGCATGAATCGTGGCAGTGCCTTCTTCAGGACGCGGACTCGCCGCCACCCAGTCGCCAACCGCCGGAAAATCGCCTTTAGATAAAGCATCATGCCTGAATTTCCCGGAGATTTCCGCACTCAATTCACCGTTTTCACCAAGAATAACATAACGGCTTTTATGCTCCTGCGAGACACGATACGGCATCAGGCCCTTTTCACGATAGTCGTGAAAAAAGCTCTCGAAATAATTGCTCCATCCTATATCAGATAAATTCATTGTAATCAACCTCAGATTTAAATATAAAATAAACCGCGAAATCTTCTCCGCGGTTAAAAAACATTACAAAAAAACCGCGGTCATATTATGCCCGCGGCCGGATCTATATAATGGCCCTCATATTGAGGGCTCTTGGGGGACAAAACTAAATTACAAGTTTTTCCGTATCCCGGGCATAACAATCCATCGTATCAAAAGCAAATCTGGCAAGCATGAATTGTCCTCCTTCCCGGGTTTTAGGTTTTTATCTACTAACGATCTTCTCGGCCTGAAGTTACATTCAGTCCATAATTATGTCAAGAAAAAAGGAAAAGGCTGGTCACATTGCAACCACCCGGCGGCCATCTTACATAGAGGCCATCATCTGTTCAGCCTTATTTCTGACGAAAGCCATATTCAGGCTGTTCAGGGCATTGAATTTGGCCGCCTTTTTGCACCATTTACGTGCTTCATCCGTTTTACCCAATCCTTTATATGCCAGAGCCATACGATAAACGTTGTATGGATTCTGCAAATTCGATTGTTCCAGTTCGCTGATTGCAAGCTTAAAATCTCCCGCATCCAAAGCAATCCTTCCGGCCAGCTCATGGGCCTGACGAATCTGGAACGGGTTTTGAAGTTTTTCGGCAAACTGCATGTATTTATCCGCTCTCTTACGTGCCTTGGCCACATCACCTTTGGCAAGCGCCACACATCCGGCGAAGAAGTTATGCGTGCCCTTGGCAAATTCCTTCACCTCCCTGGAAACATCAGCAGATTCATTCACCTTCACCGATTCCTCGAATTTACTCAGGGCTTTTTTGTACTCGTCCATCTCCATTAAAATCTGCCCCATAATAACTAAATCTCCGGCCATTGCCGGTTTGTCGTCGATTTTCCGGGCGATTTCGTACTGCTTTTTGATTTCACCCAGAGCCGCCTCAAGCTCGCCCTGATCGGCATAAGAAACCGCCATACAGAAATGTGCCGCTCTGCGCTGACCGTCATCACGAGCGCCCTTATACATAGATTTGATTTGTTCATGTGCCTTTTCATACTTGCCCATATAATTATAATTGGTGGCTATGCCGATATGCGAAGCGATGAATGACGGATTAATCGAGAGCGCCTTTTTATAATGCTCGATCGATTTTTCGTACTCGCCCATTTTCATCAAAAGCTCGGCATAGGAATCCTGCGGGTTAGGATCATCGGGCACCAGATCAATGTATTTTTGGAAGGCTTTTTCGGCTTCCTCGTAATTTCCCATAAAGCGATGGGAATATCCCAGCATATTGTAATTCAGGGAATAGTCCGGATTAATAGCCACGCCCTTTTCATAGGACTTGATCGCTTCCGCATATCTCTGCTGACCGAAAAGGAAATTACCGTATAGATTACGGGCGCGCTCATCGTTGGGATATGCCATTACAAGCTTTGAATAATACTTATCCTGTAATGCCGCATCGCCGCTACTTCCCGCCTGCAGTCCCAGAATCCAGAAACGTTCTCCCTCGGAAACATCGTCCTTGAGCGCAACAGCCTTCTTCAGCTCCTCGAAAAAGCCCTGGGCCGTTGCCTGAGTCTGAGCGAGATATAAATGCCCCATGGCAAAATCCGGATCGGCCTCTACTGCCTTCCGGAAATATTCCCTTGATTCCTGAGCCCGCAATTTTTCGAATAAATCGCGCCCCTTCAAATAATTCTCGAGTGCTGTTTCCGACTGGGTCGTAATCGGAATTTTGCCCTTTTCATCAGCCGTTAAATTTCCGGCAAAAAGGATCATAATACCCAGCGCCAGAATAACAGCCATCCTGAAAGCGTTAGATAATTGCATAATTTCTCCTTGCATAAAAATTTATTTACTCACCCTGCAACACAAAGCCTCAATGCGAATGTTGTCGTTTCTGAAATGCTTTAGCCGAAAAGGCGGGAGGTTATCTGATTTTTCGTAAGATAATGTATGATGTTTCAAAAAAGGTCAAAAAGGATATTATTTATGCGAGCCAGCACAATCCCGTATATTGATAAATCAATATATTGTATAAACTTCTGGCGACTGAGACGACCGCCTAAGCTTCCTCGTACTTAGCTTTCAGTTTGTAAAGGCCTTCGGGATCGGCCAGGGTTGATATATTCCCCATCGTATTTCCTTCTGCCAGATCACGCAGTAGACGCCGCATTATTTTTCCAGAGCGGGTCTTAGGCATATCGGCTGTGAAGATTATTTTCTCAGGCAATGCAAATTTACCAATTTTACCCGCTACCATCTCGACCAACTCCTTTTCCAGCGAGGGCCCGAAATCAACTCCCTCTACTGTACTCACGAATGCTATTAGTCCCTGGCCTTTGATCTTATGGCCTACTCCAACCACAGCCGCCTCGGCAACATCTTCGTGCTCTACAAAGACGCTTTCCAGTTCGGCAGTTCCGATCCTGTGGCCGGAGACATTAACTACATCATCAACACGCCCCAGAATCCAGAAATAACCGTCGCGATCTTTTTTGGCGCCATCGCCGGGAAAATAGTGGCCATCCCATTTCGACCAATAGGTCTCTTTGAAGCGTTCGGGATCACCATAGATACCACGCAAAATACCCGGCCATGGTTTTCTGATAGCAAGATACCCGGAATCCGTCTCCTTACCATCGTCATTCAAGATGCATGCATCCACCCCAAAAAATGGACGGGTGGCGCTGCCCGGCTTGGTGTAGGTTATACCCGGTAGTGGAGTAATCATGATTCCACCTGTTTCGGTCTGCCACCAGGTATCGACAATCGGGCAATTGCCCTGTCCCACGTGCTTATAATACCAGACCCAGGCTTCGGGATTAATCGGCTCTCCCACTGTACCCAGAAGGCGCAGGCGGGAAAGATCATATTTCTGCGGCCACTTCTTGCCCCAGCGCATGAAGGTCCTGATCAGAGTGGGCGCTGTGTAAAATATCGACACCCCGTATTTTTCTATAATCGCCCACATACGGCTTCGATCCGGCCAGTCCGGCGAACCTTCATACATCAGGCAGGTCGCGGCATTTGCCAGAGGACCGTAAACCAGATAACTGTGCCCTGTAATCCATCCGACATCGGCCGTACACCAGAAAACATCCTCGGGCTTCAAATCAAATACATATTTGCTTGTAAGGTAAGTGTAAACCATATATCCGCCGGTTGTATGGATAATCCCCTTGGGTTTTCCGGTTGTACCGGAAGTATAGAGCAAGAACAGAATATCCTCCGAATCCATCTCCTCCGGAGGGCAGGTGATCGACTCACCATCCACAATACGATGGTACCAGTGATCGCGGCCCTCTTTGACATGGCAGGGAAAGGCAGTCGAATCCGATCTGCGTACAATAATGACATCGCTGACACATTCACAATCCGCAATTGCCTCATCGACAATATTTTTAAGCGGCAAGACATTGCCCCTGCGCCAGGCGCCGTCGGCAGTTATGACCATTTTTGCATTACAATCCAACACCCGGTCACGTATCGACTCGGCTGAAAACCCGGCGAATATTACCGAGTGGATAGCGCCCAGGCGGGCCAAGGCATGAACGCTTATAACCAATTCGGGTACCATTGGCAGGTAAACCGCCACCCGGTCGCCTTTCTTTATTCCAAGCTTTTTAAGCGCATTGGCAAGCTTGTTTACCTCCCTGTATAAATCCCAGTATGTCATTACCCTCTGATCACCCGGTTCTCCTTCCCACACAATCGCCGCCTTATTGCGGTTGGAGTTTTCGAGGTGTCGGTCGATGCAATTGTATGTGATGTTGGTCTTCCCGTTTTCGTACCATTTATAAAAGGGCGCATTATCCGAATTCAGCGTATTGTCCCATCTGCGGAACCAATGCAGCTCTTCAGCCATTTCCGCCCAGAACTCCTCGGGATTTTCCAGGCTGTGCTTGTAGAGCTTTTCGTATTCGTCGGTACTTTTCAAATGGCTGCCTTCACTAAAATCCTGTGGTGGATCGAAATGTCTCTGTTCCTCAAGTATGGTTTCAATACTTCGCTCTTCGCCCATGATACTTCTCCTCGATTAATAAATTACACTCGACCAACAGCCAATTAATGATTACAAATTTTGTCTATTCATAGTACAACACAGAAACTGGTAGGAAAGTTTACCAAATTGATGAGGATTTTACAGCAGGATATAGATCCTTTTAACAATCGGGTATGTTGTCGCCATCAATATCGCAGGGATCATTGCTTCCAAGGAAGACATAATTGATAATCCAGACAGCATCGCTGACATTAACCGTCAGATCGCAATTGACATCGCCGGACTCAAACGGGTCCGGGGGAGCCGAGCCCAAAAAGACATAGTTTATGATATAAACGGCGTCACTGACATTAACAGCCTCATCTCCACTGGCATCTCCGCAAATATAATTTATGATTTCGACATAAACAGAATCCAAAGCTGTTGCAGCAGTGTCGACGCCATCGGAAAATCGAAAATAGTAGTCGTACCAGCCGGTCTCAGCAACAATCAGGCTCTGCTCAAATAGCGCACCGGTATCATAGCTTTTGACACAGGCCCGCATGGGGTAGCTATCGCCTTCGAAAATAAATTCCCTGAGCGCCGGGAGATGTTTATCGGGATCGGTGTAGATAATCTCCGCCAGTATCGTGTCCTCTCCGGCAATCGAAACATTTGCATCTGAAAGTGCCGGAGGATTATTGGCGGCGCCAAAATCGAGAAGATTTGATTTTGGCACAAACACACCTGTTTTGCCGAAATCATTGGTGGATATATCCGTGATGACTGCGGTTGCGGTTACCGGCGCCAGGCCGATAAATCCATCCGGAGGAGGCCAGTCGGACCATGAGCTCTGAGCGGTCAGATCGGATATATTACAGGACATCCTGAGCATATTTCCGGATATACTTGTTGCAATCGATCCTATTTGCGTAAATGAGCTGTCGGTGGCATCCATGACATATAGGCCGGGGCTAAAGAGAGTGGGCACGTTGGCATAAACCAGAGCATAGGCCACCGAATCAGTCGTATTCGGATCGACGATTCCTACAGAGTATATGTAGTATGTGAAAAGGCCCTGGTTGGTGGGATAACCGCCGCCGTTATTCTCGAATTGGAAGTAGAGCTTTGTATCGGAATAGCCGGCAAATAGATGGGTTATATCCAGATGATTCCCTCCGCCGTTTTCCGTATCCCCCGCAGGATCTGCGCCCATGTCTGTCATCAAATAATCCGGCGCCGGAAATACATCGCCCTCATTTTTGGGCGACTGGCTGATAACCGCAGTATCATTTTCGGAACGCCAGTACCATTCCAGCATATCCGAGGGCGGCGCATAATTTATCTGCCCCGAGAATGTATAGGTACTGCAAACATGATAGATGAATTCCGCCGGATCGCTGTTCCATGCAGTGGCCGGCTGATCACGGTAAATTATCTGATGCTCGGCTGAGGTATCGGCATAAATCGAATCTGCAACATCGAACTCAAACTGTGTCATCGATGAAGGCGCGCTGGTGAAATCCGGAACATACGGTGTGGGAATATCCTGAGCATTAGAATTCGAGATTATAAAAAACATTAAAGCTGCAAAGCACAATGTGAGTATATATTTCATTTTTGCATCTCCCGGCGGGTAATTTCGGTCTTTCTACATGAGTTTATGATAATAAAAAAGTCCGTATTTGCAAGCGATAACCTTTCCCTGGTTTAAAGATATTATATCTAATACATTTTCAAAAAAGACTTGTATTAATTGTCGGCTTTTTTTACTTATATGAAATGTGGAATCTTATTTCAGACTCGAACAGGAAAAGCTGAATGGTTGGTGATCTTCAAAGATGGCTTATTGATCTGGGATTATCCGAGACTTTATCTCTATATCTGCGATGGCTCATACTGGCCCTCGGAGTTATAATACTGGCCTATATCTCCAGCGTGATAACCCGGCGAATTCTTCTGGTCGCACTCTCGCAGCTTATTAAGCGTACACAAACGAAATGGGATGATGCTCTTCTACGACGCCGCTTTTTCAAGCGTATTTCGCAGTTCGCACCCGCCATCGTTTTCTATTTATGCGCTCCGCTTTTTCCTCCGATCGAGGATGTTATCACTCGTCTCTCGTATGTGTATATGGTGCTTGTCGGGCTGAGGGCGCTGGGATCATTCCTGAATGCCGTAAATGATATTTACATAACCTATGAAATTTCCAAACAGAAGCCGATCAAGGGCTATTTGCAGGTGGCGCAGATTATCGCCGCGGCATTTGCAATTCTTATCATAATCGCCGCTCTCTTCAACCGCTCCGTGTGGCCTCTTCTGACAGGACTGGGCGCTATGACTGCGGTTATCATTCTGGTCTTCAGGGATTCCATACTCGGGCTGGTAGCCTCGGTTCAGCTTACCAACAATGAGATGGTGCGTATCGGCGACTGGATCGAGATGCCGAAATACGGAGCCGACGGCGATGTTATCGATGTAACTCTGACCACCGTCAAGGTGCAGAACTGGGACAAGACGATCACTACTATTCCTGCCTATGCGCTGATCTCGGATTCGTTTAAAAATTGGCGCGGCATGCAGGAGTCGGGCGGACGGCGAATTAAGCGGGCGCTAAACATAGATATGTCTTCGATCAAATTCGTAAATCCGGCCATGCTGGAGAAATTCAAAAAGTATCAGTTGATCAGGGATTATCTGGAATCGAAGGAGAAGGAAATAGCCGAATACAATAAAGAGCACAAAATAGATACCTCGGAGCTGATTAACGGCAGGAATCTGACCAATATCGGGACATTCCGAGCTTATGTCGTCGCATACCTGAAAAACCACCCAATGATACACAAAAAGATGACCTTCCTGGTGCGTCATCTACCTCCCACCCCAACCGGGCTGCCAATCGAAATTTATGTTTTCAGCAAAGATCAGGTCTGGGCCAATTACGAGGCTATCCAGGCCGATATTTTCGATCATATTCTGGCCGTAGTCCCGCTCTTCGAACTGCGCGTCTTCCAGAATCCAACCGGAAGCGACTTCCGGGAGCTGGCAAAAACACGTTTTTAGTATTCTTTCGACAGAACCAAATCGAATAAGGATATGTTTCAAATTACGCAGATGCATACTATGTAACTCGACATCGAGAGGCAGTAATGAAACCATTCAGAATAGAGCCGGGGCCGGGACAGGAATCGGTCTGGGATTATCCCCGCCCGCCGCGTATGGAGGATTTTTCGAAAAATATAAGGATTATCTTTAACGGGGTGACGATTGTGAATACCGACCGCGCCAAGCGAATACTCGAAACCAGTCATCCCCCGGTCTATTATATACCGCCCGAGGATATACAAATGCAGTATTTGCATGAATCCGAAAAGGAATCATACTGCGAATGGAAAGGGCCGGCAAAATACTACGATGTTTTCGTCAGGGAGGCCCGGGCCAAAAACGCGGCCTGGTACTATCCCGACCCGACACCCGATTTTGCAGAGCTTAAGGATCATGTTGCCTTTTACGCCTCGCCTATGGACGCCTGTTTTGTTAATGGTGAAATGGTAATACCTCAGCCGGGAAATTTCTACGGAGGATGGATCACCAAAAACATAGTCGGGCAGTTCAAGGGAGAGCCGGGCAGTATGGGATGGTAAGACCGCAGTTTGCTATCGACATAAGT
>WJIM01000005.1 GCA_014730285.1 Candidatus Zixiibacteriota bacterium | reverse complement strand
TTTTTCCCGAATCATGTCCAGAAACTTCATGGCCTCTTCGGGACGATTCGTATCGAAATAAAGCCGTGCCAGAGAATAAAGCAGGTTAGGATCATCCTCACAATTCTTGAGCGCCATCAGGTAGGCCTCTTCGGCGGAGTCATACTGCTTCATTCGTGTGTATATCTCACCGATTATGTAATATGCGGCCCAGTTGTCGGGCTTGACTCGAACTTCGGTTTTCAGATGATTCAATGCATCCTGTGTATTTCCCTGATTATACTCTATGCGGCCTGATCTGAAGCGCGCGTCCAGATAATCCGGATCCTCTTCAAGACATTTCCGAAACCATGAGGATGCCTCGCCCGGCTTGCCTTCATATTCTGAGATCAAAGCTAAGCCGTAATAGGCAATGTGTTTGCTGCGCAGATTGAGAAGAATAATCTGATCGGTTTCCTCGGATTCATCGAATTTCTCCAGCGCATCCAGATATTTCATGAACCATGAGCGCGCCTCCTCCAAATCGCGCTTGCGGCTGTAAATATGCCCAAGTGTGATAATTGGATCGAGAAAATCGCTCTTGTATTCTATCGCCTTTTTGCAGACCTCGATCGCCTTATCGTAATCATCCAAATAGAAATAGGCTGTGGCGAGCTGGTGCAGCGACATCAGATGAAGATGACGCTGGCCATTTTTATAAGGATCAGCATTCTCTACTACCACAGAAGCATGTTCTATTATTTTTTTGCATTGATCTGCATCGGGATGTGTTGATTCTCCTCGATAAAGCTGTGCCAGATTGAAATGTGCAAAATAATTGTCCGGCTCTTCCGCAATCTGCTTCTTGAGCAAGGCTTTCGACCTGGCGACTTTACGCTTCATCGACTCCGGATCCAATCCGTAGCCATAGTGCTTAAGCCTGACATTGGCACGGACCACTCTGTACTTTTCTTCATCGAACTTGAGCTGATTATGGACGCTGCCATGGTAGTGTGCGCCTGTTTCGCGCCTGAACATTCGTATTGAGGGCAAGAAGGATGAAATAACCGTTCCCTCCGGACCAACATTGTAAACATTGATGGAAACCAGATCGTATTTCTTTTGCTCTGTCAATTCCTGCAACAGAGAAAAATCATCGATATTAAGTTCCTCGTCGGCATCAAGAATGAAAATCCATTCTTTTGCCGCATATTGGAGTGACTGATTCCTGGCCTTGGAGAAATCGTCTTCCCATTCGTGATGATAGACTTTAGCTCCATGGCTTTCGGCAATCTGAACAGTGCTGTCGGTTGAACCGGTATCTACGACTATAATCTCATCCGCAAAGCCCTTGACCGAACTAAGACATCTGTCCAGCATCTTCTCTTCGTTTTTAACGATCATGCAGACAGATACACCCGGCTTGGGTTCGTAAGCATTGCGAAGCATATTGATTTCTTCAGCCTCTATGCCATTCTCGGCAGCCAGGTCTAACACACTGCATGCACCGGAATCATCGCCCATGCCGTGAAGGAGTTTGGCATGGTTTACATAGGCCGGAGAATAATTCGAATTGGCCTTATAAGATTTCTCATAAGCCTGCCCCGCCTCATTAAATCTCTCCTGCTCACGCAGGGCAATTCCGAGGAAATTATAAACCAGGTGAGTTTTGGTTCTGGTCTCCGCCATCATATGCGGCGAGGTCCAGTCCTGCGATTGTTCGGATGCAAGCTCGAAGAACTTATTGGCATATACTTCCGCCAGGCTGTATTCCTCCATGGCAAGATAGCTGAATGTCAGAATATAATAGAAGTCCAGCAGATTGTTATCCAGCTTCAAGGCCTGTAATGCGGTCTCAGCCGCCTGGTTATAATTCTTTAGATTGGCATTGGCAAAGGCGCTGATGCGGGAGGCAAAGATGAATGCCATCAGGTCTGCCTCGCGGATTTCAGGAGTCAGAAGCTGATCCACCTCCTCGAGGGCCTCATCGTTTTTGCCCTTATCCAAAAAATCCTGCGCCCGGGTCAGAACTCCGTTATACTCTTTATTATAACTTGGTTTGGGTGAGGCCACCGATTTGGCCTTCTTGCCCGCACGCCTTGTCTTTCTGGATCTGGATATATCCTTTGCTTTCAGTTTTTTCTTTTTCTTAGACATTACAAAATATCCCTTATCTGGCTGTTACCACCTCACGAGCTGCACGATATCCTGTGGGCCTGACCGCCCTTGCATCGGTGATCCCGTAAACCTGCTTCATCCACTCTATAGTGCGGGGCACTCCGATTTCAAGCGGTACTGTTGGGTTATGACCGAATGTTTTCTGGGCCTTGTTGATGTCCGGACGTTTGCTGGCAACATTATGCTTATCCTCGGGCATATAATTGACCAGCGATTCCGGGGCGCCTGTATATTTCAGCACTATATCGGAAAGGTCCTTCACACTGCGGTACTCATTGCCTCCGATATTGAAGACCTCTCCCGGTACAAAATTCTCACAAGCAGTGGCCAGCGTGGGAATGAAATCATCGATATACATGAACACACGATGATATCCCATGTAAACATCATAGGGCATACGGTTTAGCGCACGATAACAAAACAGGCACACCACCGAGCGATAGTGATGATAGTATTCTCCCGGACCGTAGGCATTGAAGAACCTCAGGCGCATAATCGGCAGGTCGTGACGTTTTTCGAAGTTCATGATCTGGACCTCGTTCACCCACTTGGTTGTAGCGTAGTCGTTGTGCTGTATTACCGAATGCTGCAACGGGATATCCTCGCGCAGGACTTCGGTGCACTTATCACCGTATATCTCTGAGGAGGAGGCGAAGATCAACTTGAAGCCTTTTTTCTTCTGCCACTCGAGGATGTTGCGTGTACCGATAACATTTGTTGCCCAGAGTGTGTCATAATACTCTTCGCCGTTGATTCGTCCGAATTCGGCCGCAAGATGATAGACATAATCAAAGTTATTTTCGAACACTCTTTCCAGTTGGCGGTAGTTGGCAATATCGGCGCGAATGTAGTTCTCATCCGCCTGATGCTGAAGATCCATTCCCCAGACCTCATGTCCGCGTGATTTAAGTTCCCATACCAAGGGGGTTCCCAATGTTCCCTTTGATCCTGTTACCAATATCCTGGCCATTTCTACTCCTTTATTTTATCAGATAGTTATTTTCTATGCCGTTTGGCTTTGTTCTCTGTCTCCGGATTCTTATTGCGGGCATTCTTTTCATTGCGTATTATATGCGTGGTATATTCTCGCTCCATCTCATAGGAACCGTCATCGGAAGCGTCATCAAGGATCACGATCTCATCACAGAGCTTGCTGTAATGATCCAGGCAGCGTTTCAGATGCCCGCTTTTGATCTCGTTGTATATTTGAGCCATCCCGACGATTTTCATATCATACTCCGCTGGTTACTTTCTCCTCTGAGGGCTGGTGATAGATTTTCACCTTTGGGTCTGTGATCCTGACCCCTCCGGAGACAGCATCGGCAAGAAACTGGTCGATCTCATCGATCAGGTCGTTGCGCTGCTGATTCACCACCGAAACCTTATCCGCCGCTGCAAGCCTGTCCGAATCGGGCAGTGTCATATCACGCCTGATATCTTCCAGATGCCAAAGCCGTATGTTCTTGATTGTCAGTTTGTCGATCAGACTTCCCAGTGTTTCAGCCACGCAATTTCTCCTTGTCAAGCTATGCTCGATGTGCACAGCGGTTTTTCTTTTTCGAAATCTACGGTATCATTATTTTTTAATAAAACTGATTCGGTTTCTTCGCCGATGACCTTGCCGTTTCTAAGCCGCGGTTTGTAGTTGTGAATCGCTTTCAGATATTTTTCCGGCAGGCGACAGTATTTATAGGCCGATTCTCCCTGCGGAATAAACCATTCACGTCCCGGCGCCTCGGGATTGTTCAAACGGCGGTCGACTTCCTCGGCGACCGTCTCGGGCTTGACATCATGCGAGACACGCATGCGCCTGGGAATGACCTTGCCTTCGAAATAATTGTTGAAATTCCATGTCCAGATCTTGCCGCCTGCTTCCGGTTTCACGAAGCTTATCACCTCACCGGTGGTCTTCTGAGCGCAGAGATATAGAAATCTGAGCGGCGGCAGGACGATCTTATCCGGGATGCCGTGCCAGACCGGAGTCTCATCTTCCTCGCAGGTATGTATTACAACCTGAGGCGTTTCCACCAAAGGAGCAATCATTGCCGAAACCGATGTCGAGGTCGAAACCAGCATATCGATATTCTGGAACCACAACACTTCGTCATAGGCATATATCTTGCCGATATCAGTCACATTCTGCCCGGTCACCAACTGCGAGTGTTTTTCCTGAAAACCATAGAATGTGAAGAATTGAATATCATCACGGCTGGCATTCAAAACATCCACCAGCTTCTGGTATTTTTCAACATCCCAGCCCGAGATTTCCCAGGGAATCGACATATTTGGACGCGGTGATGGTATAAACAGCATCACCTTCTTCTTGTCGCCGTATGGTTCAAGCTGTCTTTTTATTCTCTCAATATCCTCTTGCGGATAATTGAAATTCAGACGGATTCCCTTCTGCTCGACTTTATCCCAGCCGTCGGGACCGTCAAAACCATCAATATATTTTTCCGGCTGCCATTTCTCGTCGACATCAAAAGCTCCGCGCAGGATTATATCGTATTTGCCGTCATTCAGGGGTACCGAGGGATTATCTACGGTTTTTTCCGTTACCTCATCAACTGTCTCGGCAATTTCGAACAATGGCTTTTCGATTTTGCCTGCGGCATACGAGACTTCTGCGTCCGGATATTTGGCCTTGAATATCGCGGTCAAAGGATATGACAGAAGCGAGTCTCCAAATACACGTGCGGTTGACTCCACCAGAATTTTCGGCGGACGGTCCACACGCGCATACGAATCCTTTTTGGCAAGCTTTACCGGCTTGAGTGCCCGTACACACAGATTCTGGGCGTGAAGGTCGGAAAGAAGATCGACCTTGCCGAATCCGGCCTTGAGAAGGAAATCTCCCAGAAGCCACCAATCGTATGCGAAATAATGAAAGTTCTCATCATAATCCTGCCCGCCATAGAGCCATCCAATCAGATGGAATTTTCGTTCAGGGTTTTTGTCGATATCCGGCAGGTTCAGATATTGTTCCGCAATATAAAGCAAATTCGGGCACCAGAGAGTGATGATCCCGCCCGGCTTGAGTACTCTATTCCATTCCTTAAGTACATCGCTCACTTCATAGCGGGTGAAATGCTCCACCAGATGCCGCGCCGCCAGCTCATCAACACTGTCAGCCTCAAACGGCAGCTTGCGTACATCAGCGACATACTTCACGCCCTCAAGCGGTCTGATATCGAGGCTCTCGAAGCCCGGTAACGGCTCGGTGCCTGCTCCCAAATCTATTCTGAGTTTATTGTCCGGCATTACAACCTTTCCAAGAATTCAGTAAGGTGATAGATTAAGTCCTTCTCATGCCACCACTTCTTAGACCATTCATAGGTGCGATTCTGCTCGGCCACAATCCGTTTCGGATCGGCCAATAGCGAATCCAGAATCTCGTACAGCTCCCATTCATCGGCGGGAGTGCACCATGGCAGCTCCTTGGTTCCGATTGTGCGGGCAATCAGGTTTTTGGCGAAATCATCGAGATGGATGATATTAACCAGCCCCAGAGCTGAATGCTCGATCGAGGCGGTGCAATAGTAGCCATCTCCTACCTGCATCTGATCGAAGCCGATATTTGCAGCCGCCTTGACCCGCATGGCATCGTAATATTTCAGATTCTCGATGAATTGGAATTCGACATTGTTATATTTGCTCAGAACTTTATCCCTTATGCGCTCATGCATATCGATATTTTTCAGCCCGCGGTCAGAGGAGGTCTGGACGATCACAATTCCATCATCAACACTCGGTTCGATTCTCGCATAGCGGTCTTTATCGCGGTTCAGGAGAATCGGTATATAATGCGAGCCGGGCATATTGTGATAGATATCCGGCTGGCATGTTATTGTCGCCCAGCCCTTATCCTTGAACTGCTGATAATAGAAGGGATAATTTCTGCGCACCGAGGTCGATCCGAAGAAAAATGCCGCGCATTTTTTGTCTTCCGTATACATCTTCCAGTCAATCGGCCCCAGGGGCAGTTCCTCGGTGTCATAGAAACGCGCATCTTTTTTGGAATTGCCTATGTAAATCGCAGCGTTGAATATCATCACATCCGCTTCCTCGGCAATTTTGCGAATTTCGCTGAAATCCTTAATGACCTCGTTGCCGCCGTGCAGGACTTTTTGCCAGACCAGATCATGATCGAAGCCGCGGCTTTCCACATGGGTAATCAGGCGGCATTTATGATTAGTGTATTTTTCTATTGCGTTTTTGTACATGGCGGAAATGCCAGCCGGATCGATATAACCAATCCAGGCGATATTCAGGCCTTTCTTCTTCGGCTTGTTGCTGAACTTGAACGGTTTCTCGCCGTCGGTCATCTCCTCGGCCGCCCAGAGCTCATCGTACCAGCGCTTCATATACTGGCGGTACATTTCCCAGTTCTTTTCCATGTCAACCGACTTGCTGACATTAGTGGAATGCATGCGATAATATACCAACGGCTCGGGTATAAATTTCACCTTGTAGAAATGGGCGATTTTGTGCCACATCGCGCCGTCGGCCGTATGCCCCGATCTTCCGCCCAGGCCTTCATCAAAGTAACCTGTCTTTTTCAGGACCTCGCGGCGGAACAGAACCGAATTACCGTTGATTGGATTCCTCTGAAAAAGAACCTCCTCCAGCTTATCCGGATCAGGGGGCTGGATATTGGCTCGCTGCATCATCTTGGAATTGTCGTCAATATAGTAGTAGTCGGAATAGACCATGCCCAGTTTCGGATCCTTGTGAAGCTCCTCAACAGTCCTTTCGATCTTCTCCGGAGTATAGACATCATCCGACGAAAGCCATGATATATATTCACCAGTTGAGGCCAGAATACCGTAATTGAGGGCACGGGATACGCCCCAGTTTTCCTGGCGGATTATTTTCACCTTATCCTTGTACTTCTCAAGAATCTCGGGGGTGTTGTCGGTCGAACCATCGTCAACCACGATGATTTCAATATTCTTATAGGTCTGCTTTAATGCGCTCTCCAGCGCTTCTTCCAGAAATTCGGCACGGTTGTAGGTCGGAATTATAAGCGAGACTTTGCCGTAGTCTACATCCGACTTCTCTACCGTATCCGGAAGAAGCTTATTGCGCGTGGTTTTAACCTCTGCAGTACCCGGTTTGATATTCATTGAGGAGATCAGGCTGTCGATTTCCTTGAGCTGCCCGGTCAGGGAGAAATTCTTCATGATATACATGCGGTTGTCTTTGGCCAGCCTGGCCCTGTCCTGATCCATCAACGATAATGCAAGCTCCGCGCATTCATCGGGCGTATTGAACCGGTATTTCTCGGGATAGACATTTTCCGAGCCGGGCCAGTTGTGTACCAAAGGCATCAGGCCCGAGGCCATACCCTCGGCAATCGAATAATGGAATGACTCGAAGACTGAGGTCGAGATTACGAAATCCTTGTCTTTGAAATAGTTGGGAATATCATCGACCCATCCGTCGAACTGAACCGGAATATTCAACTTCGGAATCATATGATCGAAATAGAGCTTGAAGCGCGGATCCTGATAATCTCCGGCCAGGAAGAATCTGAATTCGGGATCGCGGTCATGGATCGCCTTGAAACACTGCAACAGCAGAGCCGGGTCCTTCTTGTAATTGATATAGCCCACCGAGCACAGATTTTTGCCATACTTTTTATCCGGAGGAATTTTGAATTTGGCGGTATCTACGCCATTGGCGATTATTATATTGCTGGCGGCGCATTTGGGATGAAGCATGCTCATCACTTTTTCCACCGATTGGTTTACCATCACCAGCTTATCGACTTTGCGCCAATCCACATGATCGGGCATTGTGGTAAATGCCTCGTACGAATGCAGACGGCAAATAATCGGGCAGGTCTTGGGCAGTTTGGCAGCCTCGATAATCAACTGGTCGCACCACTCGAACCAAGCCAGATCGGCCCATTCCATAAGCTTTTTGACATCCTCAACCGTATTGCCCTGAAAGAGATGGACATCGTGATGCAGGTTGAAGTGCTTCAGTATATCCTTTCCGAAGGCATTCTGGCTGTCGAAAAAGGCAATTTTTAATCTCGCGGTCTCTTTTGGTGTGGCATGAATCTCGGATACTATCTTATCGATATCCACGTTGTCGGAATCTGTATTGACCAACTGTTCCATACGGTTTTGCCATTCGGTTATTTTCTGCTCATGGGGATTCAGTTCCAGGTACTTATTTGCCGCCTCGAGACCGGCCTTGAAGTCCTTCTGCTGAAGGCAGAATTCCAGATAATTATTCAAGCCCTTCTCATAGAAGGGATTGAGCTCAAGCGCTTTGAGAAAGCTCTTTTTGGCCTCCTCAACCTTGCCCCTGTAGCTCTGCACAACCGCAAGGTCGGAATAAGCCTGATCGTTTTCCGGCTCAAGCTCGATCAATTTGCTGAACGATTCTTCCGCTTTATCGAGTTTCTCTATTGATGTATAGATTAACCCGAGGTTGTAATGGCAGACCGGAGATTTGGGTGAAATCTCCACCGCCTTTTCGAAATACTCCAGGGCTTTCCCGGTATCGCCCAGCGAAACAGCAATAGCGGCGATATTGGTGGCCAGATCGGGATGTTCCGGCACGATTTCGAATGCTTTCTCGAGCTGCTCAAGAGCTTCCTTGAAGCATTTGGCGCTGATATAAAGATTTGCAAGCTCTAACAGTAATTCCGGCTTGTCAGGCGATTGTTCAACCTTCTGGCGTAATTCCGCAATTTTGGGGATATCCATACATAAATCTTCCTATTAAGTTGTAATTTCCAATTGGTATGGCTGGGCTATGCCACCCAGGCGGCAGACATAGCCAGGGCCTGCAGAGAATAATCCATATTTCTGTCATAGGCCCCTCCACCATTTTTCATTGAAGCATGGGAGGAATTCTCGTCTGTATCATCTTTTGTCTGGCCGGTCTTTACTCCCATAATAGCTTCCAAAAGCTTTTCCGGCGATGTCAATTCTTTTCCGATTTTATCCAATAATTCATTTAATGCCTGCGAACTCGACTCCATTTCGGAATGCGATTTCAGGCTTTCTATTTTCGACTTAATTTGTTCCAATTGTCGTTCTTTATTCTCGAGACTTGCCAGCTTGAAGCTGGACTCCTCCTCGGATTTCAGCTCGCTTATCTTTGCTTTGATCTTTTCGAGCTGAGTCTCGATTCTGTTTTCGATCCGGTCTATCTTCTGCCCGGACTCCCGCTGCGGTGATGAACTCGCAGCCACAATCTGATTTTCTTCACCTTCGGCTTTGTTTTTGAACTCAAGATCGAGAATATCGGGCTTCTGCTCTTTGTCCTTCAGAACCGCGGTGGCTTCACCCTTGACAGGTATCAGTTTTCCGTCCACGAAGCGGTACTGAATGGTAATATTCTCGCTTACAACCTCTTTGCCGGTGGCATGGGCAATGGCACGGTATTGCTGCAGATGATGGCGCTCATGATTTACCACATGGGCATTGGCATTAAAGCCGGAGGCCTTCTCCAGCATACCATGTCCCTTATAGGTAATCGGCTTGTATGTTTGCATCTCTACCGGCATAAATCAGACCTTAAATCTGCACCGCCAGTCTTTGCTTTCTGGCGGAATCCTTGACATTTTTGCTCAGTTCGTCCAGCACATAATGCTGAATAGTGTACGGGCTGTTCGACAACACTACCTGTTTGCCATTGTTGTTGTCCAGATTAATCACCAGCGGCCCCAGAAGATTGGCCGACATCTTGGAGATATCATCCGGAATTGTCACGATGGCGAAGATTTCGATTCTGTCCAGTGAGGATACCTGGATGTCTTCAAGTTCCTTGTAGTGGATCTCGATCTTGTAATTCTTGAAGAATATGGTCGGGTTGATCACCACAAAGGCAAGGTTTGGATCCTCGAGAGACTGCAGCCAGCAAAACGGGTCCGAGTCCTCTCGTTCCAACAGCACAAATTTTTTAAACTGCTCAAAACCTATAAGCCCCTTTGGAAACTCGATGATATTCTCTTCCGGTATTTCCAATTCACCGAATCTGAAAGTCGCAATTTTCATAATAACCTTACCTTATAAAATCCAACAAAGATGGTTGTATGATCTTGGCAGCCGAGTTCAGAGCCGCCGTGTAGATATTTTCCTGAGTTGCAAGATCGGCTACGAGCTTGGTTATATCCGCACCTTCGGTTTCGCTTAATAACTTGGTTACCTCAAGATTGTAGTCCATCAAGCGGGATTCGGTGGTCTCCATACGCACCATCTTGGCTCCTACCGAGGCCCGCTCGTTGAGAATATGATTCAACGATGAATCCAGGCTGCCGATAACATCAGCCACGCCTTTCTGATCGTTATTCCGAAGAGCATCTATTAAAAATATGAAATTTCCGAGTACGTCCGGAGAGCCCTCGATTCCCAGATTATAGGAGGTATTGGACTTACCGATATCTTCGATCAATAATGTCTGTCCGACCACTGTCGACTCGATCTGAATTCCCTTCTGGCTGTCATTAATAGTGGCCTGTATCGACAGACCGCTGTTATTGAAGGTGTCGATCAGATCGCCAATTGTGGTTATTCCGGTCGCTCCCAAATTTAAATTGATCGAATTGGATCCCTGGGCTATCATTATTTCATTCAATTCATAACCCAATCCGTTATCCATGAGAGCCAGCGGTGTCAGAAGCGTAATCTCGGGATCGAGGTCGCTGCCCACCAGGTTATAATTGAAATTACCCAGAAGTCCGATATCCGAGGCGGTCGTGTCGCCCGGGGCGATCTCCTCCACGCTGAACTCGGGCTGAGGATTAACATCCTGACCCGAGAGAAGCGGCGATATATTGCCGAGAATACCCAGCTTGGCTCCGGTAAACGACTCGGTAGAAATCTCAGAAACCTGAAGCCCCAGAGGCACACCATTGGTATCCTCGATATCGATTCCGGTCGAGGTCGGATTCAGGCTGGCGGTAACATTGCTGATTCCCGCTGAGGTCAGTGTATTATTGATTTCCGTGATAACATCGCCAATAGTCGAGGCGGCCGAGAGATCGGCCGTAACATCAGTCGAATAGTCGGATGTATGAATACGGATTTCGTTCGGTTCCTGACCGATGCCGATTCCATAATTCAAATTGGAAAGCGGCGTCGAGAGAGAGATTTCCGGATTATCGGCAGCAATCAGCTTGAGATTATTGCCTTCCTGGCCAAGTTGAACCGTCAGATTGTCGATACCTCCGGCCACGAGCTGATTATTGATCTCGGTCATCAGCGTATTTATATCTGTTGTTGCGGGAGGAATCGTTATCGTAACCGAATTGCTCAAATTCTGATCGGTTATGGTAAAAGATCCCGGAGACAGATCGACTCCCCTGCCGCTGTTGAGGTCGGCCAAAAGCGTATTGCCATCGATACCGGCATTGAGGTCGCCATCCTCACCCAATACCCGGAAGGGCCTTGTGAGAATATCCGAGCCGGGAATATTGATACTTATTTTGGTTGAGGTTTCGATTTCATACTTTATCAATCCCTGATCGCCTTCATAAGTCACACCCTTGGCTGAAGCCACGAACGGCTTGGTGCGGGTCATATGACCGGAAAAAAGGTAACGTGACCCCTGCTGAAGGTTTCCGGACTGCAGCACCTGCTGAAAGAGCGATTCGACCTCGTTGGCCACAGAATCGCGCGCGGTGGCATCGTAAGTATCATTGGCCAGCGAGACCGCAATCTCCTTGGCCTGGCTGATCATTTCGGTTGTATCGCCCAGGGCGACATCAACCGAGGCCAGCCAGTTGTTGCCTTCGGAAATATTCGCACGATACTGCTCGATCTCGGATAATCGCGAGCGATAAGACAGGTCCTTAATCGTGCCGATCGGATCGTCCGAGGGCTTCATTATACGCCGTCCAGTGGACATCTGGTTTTGCAGATCCAGGAAACGGCTGATGTTTTTGGACAGGTTGTTTATAACCTGATCCGCTATCATTTTACTGGTTACTCTCATAACCTCTTTATCCCATCAAATCGCTTAATTTTTTTCACTTCAATTCGAATGAAATCCTCCATACGATTTTCCCCCTTACGGTTTGGGCGGCCTTTTGGAACGGTCGTCACGGTAACGCATCTTGGGCTTTGAATCGGATTTCTTGATTTCACCCTTGTACTTGCCTTTCAGATATTCAACCGCATTGTTAAGTTCGTCCTTATCGGCCTGAGAGGCCTTGCGGTTTTCCTTCTGAATTTTGACATAAATCTCTTCCCTGTGCACTACCACTTTCAGGGGCGCCTCGATACCGAGCCGGACCTGCCGCCCGTAAATCCCCAGAACAGTGACCTTGATATTGTCACCGATGGTAATGCTTTCCCCTAACTTCCTTGTTAGTATGAGCAATTCTGCCTCCTACCATCCTTAGTAAACTATGTAATTTTATCGGCCTACAACTCCTGTACCGTTAATCAGAGTGTCCAATGCCTGATCCATTGCGGTAATCACTCTTGCAGCCGCTTCGTATGCGTTCTGAAATCTGACCAGATTCGTCATCTCCTCATCCAATGAGACGCCCTGGACAGATTGTCTTTGATTTTCTATCTGCCGGACCAAAAGTCCGTAATTATCTTTGTAATTCGTAGCCTCCATCGACTCTATCCCGAGTCCACCCACGATACTACCGTAAAATTCACGAATCGTTGTACTGCCGTCCTGCATCACACGACTCTGGCTCAAAATTTCAGCCACTGCCAGAGCATTGGAGCCGTCTCCCGGCCCGCCCGAAAGTGAGGCCGCGATATGATCGGCATTTTCCAGGATAGCGACATCCAGAGATATATGCTCCGCATCGGTATACTGCGGATCGAAGAAATCCCTGCCGGTTACGCCATCCATGTCGATTCCATTACGATGCACGGAATTAACATTTTCCACTATACCCTGAGCGAGGTTGTCTATGGCCCGTTGATATTCCGGTATAATCTGATCGCGCATCTGAAATAGCGACGCCATCTGACCATTACTGAACTTGATCTCAACATCAGTACTGGCCCAGATGACTTTCGTGGTTGTGGTGTTTTCTTCGCTTTTAATATCAGTGCCGATTTCCAGAAATTCGGCGCCGTCCACAAAAGCCATAGCGCCGATCAACACAGCCGACTGACCATTGGAACGCTCAACGATTTTCACATCCACATACTGCGAGAGCTCATCAATCAAGAGATCACGCTGATCCCTGAGGTCATTGGCCTTCTCGCTGCCAAGTTCCTGATATGTAATCTGCAGATTCAAATTGGCAATCTGCGCGCCGTATTGATTCAGGGTATGCACCAGATTCTTAATATCATTGTCGGTGTTCTGACGCAAATCACGCAGTTGTTTGTCGAGCTGATGAAAATTGTTTTCAAGGGACTGAGCCTCCTGAACCAGCGAGACACGGGAGGCATGATCCTCGGGACGGTTGGCCAGTTCCTGCCAGGCCGACCAGAAACGGTCGAGGCTTTCGCCCAAACTGTTTTCCTGAGGCTCATTAAAAAAGCCCTCAATCTGGGAAATCGATTTTTCC
The DNA here is from genome assembly GCA_014730285.1 of Candidatus Zixiibacteriota bacterium. Lineage (GTDB taxonomy): Bacteria > Zixibacteria > MSB-5A5 > JAABVY01 > JAABVY01 > JAABVY01. Next base: position 5,945 of record WJIM01000005.1, on the reverse strand, counting down.
AGCCCTTCCCATCTGCCCAGATTGGCGTTTTCGTTGCGATACTGGTCGGTCAGAAAGAGGTCACGGATTTGTTCAATGGCCTTGATTTCCACGCCGCTGCCGGCATTGCCCCAGGGCGTATCCACGGGGGTTGCGGAGGTAATGGAAACCCTCTGACGGGAATAGCCCGGTGTATTGACATTGGCCATATTATGGCCGAGGGTTGTCATGGCGAGCTGCGAGCTTAAAAGCGCCCGCTTACCTATTTCAAGTCCATTGAATAGGCCGTACATCGAATGCTCCTATGTCAAACTGTTCTGGAAAGAATCAGGCTCTCCTGCTTATCGCGCTTCGAATAATCCTTTTTCTGCGCGCTGCCGGATGCTATAAGCCTGATTGTCCCATCTATATATTTCATCGAATGCTCGATGAGGAATTCGTTTTTACGTTTCGCCTTATCTATCTTTTTATGTAATGACAGAAGTGAATTCTGCAGCTCCAAAAGCTTGTCGGCAATCTGACCGCCGGCCTTGCGCGCCAGACCCGAGATCGTCACATCATTCGGATTCAGATTCTCGGATTCCGAATACATTGCCACAAGTTGACCGCGCTGCTTTTCGAGGTCTTTCACCCTGTCGATTATGTTCTGCTGATGGGCCACGCCGTCTTTAAGATTTTCCAGATCATTCTCAACCAGGTATTTCTGCTGGTTGACCAAGAGCTCAAGGAATTTCTCCAGACAGAGCGACTCCTCTTCTACGACATCTATTATCTTTTTGTAGAGAAGCTCCACCCTTCCTCCTTATAAGAATTTTCGGCCTTGAGTTTGGAATCTTTACCTAAATCGCCCTCATTCATGAATTTTAATACCTTATCCACATAATTGATTGTCTCTTTAAAAGGTGGGATACCGTCATGCTTTTCGACATTGCCCGGACCGGCATTATAAGCCGCCAGAGCCAGCTTCAAATCTCCTTTGAAGCGATTCAAAAGCATTTTCATATATTTGCTGCCACCCATAACATTCTGCTTCACATCAAATGTGTCCACCACACCCATATCCGCCGCTGTGGTATCGACAAGCTGCATTAAGCCCTTGGCTCCCTTGGGGGAAACCGCTTTGGGATTGCCGTTGGATTCGGCCTTGATGATGGCCTCAATCAGATTCTTTGGTAGCCCGTGAGTTTTTGAGGCATCCGATACGGCATCTTCTATCTCTGAGGCTACATTGTTCGGCTTCGAAACAGTCTCATCTTCTGCCGAAATGGTCTGAGGTTCTACAGCCGGCTTAACATCATCCTCCCGATTGACTTTGTAGAATATTTTGTTGGGAGCGGTACGGTCGTGTTCGAGGTTTATCAGATTTTCCAATGCCTTTTTTATCTGTCCGATATTCTGGCTGGAATTAATACTGCTCTCACCCAGCGGGATATGTTTAGGGTCGGTTGTCTTTACATCTGTCTTGACACGCGAATCCTGCAGTTTGTTGAAATGCTGCTCGAGAAGTTTTGCCATTCCCAGACCGTCGTTTTTACCGATATAGTCGGCCAGAGCCTGATCTGCAATCGACATAAACGTATCCTTGCCCAGCCCGGATTTGCTGCCTCCGCTCAAATACGCGGAACGCATCGATTTGAGTAGCTGCAGGACAAACATAGATTCGAATCCACGAATAGCCTTCTTCAGTTTGTGCTCATCCTGATCTGTAGCAACTGCAAGAGCCTGATCGATATTTACATTTCCGGTTATCATAGGACAATCAATTCCGCTCTTAGTGCTCCGGTTTGCTTTAAGGCCTGGAATATTGCGATAATATCGCGGGGTGCGGCGCCGATTGCATTCAGAGCCTGCGCCACCTCATATATATTGACTCTCTCTTCAAGTTCGATTACACGCGCCTGCTCCTCGGTAACGCTGATATCCGACTGTCTTTCGACAACCGTCTCGCCCTGCGGTGAAAACGGCTCGGCCTGCGATATCACCGGCAGGGAGCTGATCGATATTGTAATATTTCCGTGCGCCAGCGCTACCGGTGCGATGGAAACATTGGCCCCGGCTACGATTGTGCCGGTGCGCTCATTGACAACGACCCGTGCCTTGGCATCGGGATCGACTCTGATTTTCTCTATGCTGGCAATAAAATCCACCCATCCGGAACGGTGTCTCATGCTGTCCGGTACGGAAATTTCCAATATGCTGTTATCCAGAGGATAAGCTGCATTGGGATAGACTGCGTTAATTTTTTCCTTAATTCTATTGATGGTGGTATAATCCGGATGCATCAGGCTGAGCTGCAATGTGCTCAGATCGAAATCCTGCCCCACAACTTCTCTTTCAACGATTGCGCCGTTGGTAACAGTACCGACCAGAGTGTAGTTATTGATGATCTTATTGCCGCCGTCAACCTGAACATTGAATCCGCCAATCGATATCGATCCTTGCGCCCAGGCATAAATCTTACCGTCTTTGGCGCTCAACGGCGTCATCATCAATGTACCGCCTGCCAGAGACGAGGCGTCACCCATGGAAGATACGGTAACGTCAACTTTACTGCCTTTGGTGGCATTAGGAGGCAAAACAGCTGTAACCATCACAGCTGCCACATTCTTGACCTTAACCTGATTGACCGGCACTGTTACACCCATACGCTGAAGCATATTGACCAGCGACTGGATTGTAAACTGTGTGCCCTTACTGTCACCCGATCCCTCAAGACCGACCACCAGACCATACCCGAATAAACGCACATCATGCCAGCCGTTGATCTGGACGATATCCTTTATTCGTGTGTCGGCAAAAAGGGATGAGCCGGATGGAAACAGGGTCAGCAGAAATGCAAAGATGATTATCAGGCATAGGCTTTTTTTCATGGCTGCTCCTTAGAAAATCCAGTTCAGGACACGGGAAATAACTCCGGGACTTCCCGCCGAGGAAGCCGGACCTTTACCCTGATATGTTATCTGAGCGTCGGCTAAATTATATGAATCGACCGTATTATCGGAGTTGATATCCTGCGGCCGCACGATTCCAGTTAAGGTCAGCACTTCCTTTTCGCCGTTTATACCGATAACACGGCTGCCTTCGACCACCAGGTCGCCGTTGGAACGTACTGCAACCACACGCACTGTCATGCTGGCCCTGAGGTTGCCCTGGCGGGATTGGGTACCCTTGCCATCGTATGTGTTGGAACTGCTTCCCGACACTCCAAAGAGCGGTATAAAATCCAGAGGGCCGCTTCCGGGACCGCCCTCGAGATCGAATTCATTGCTATTCTCGCCCTTGGTCTGATTCGTGGTCTGAGCGCGGGCATCTTCATAAATCTTTATTGTCAGAATATCTCCGACTTCACTGGCACGAACATCTGAAAATATCGAATTTGTTGCGGCCTCGAAATGTGTCGCCTTAAGCGAATATGGAAGCAGGAGCATTAAAACCAGAACACTCAGAAAAAACAGATATTTCTTCATATTTTACCTCTCGACTATAACCACGCCGTCCGATGCGGCTCTTCCGTAAATCTTCTGACCGCTGTCGGTATTTTTAACCTCAACCATCTCGCCCTTAATCGCATCCTTGCGGGCGATACCATAGGCCTCGATTTTCAGGCTGTTTGATTCATAAAGGATCTTTACCCTTTCACCGCGCCTGACCACCGGAATCGGCTCCAGCATCTCCTCGGTCAAAATCTTTCCCTTTGATATCGTCTTGGAGGCCTGCATGCCGTCGAGCAGCGCAAAATCCCTTACCGGGTTGCCGATAATTTTGTTGACCTCGACCCGCTCAATCGTGAAATCGAGCCGGGAGGTCTGTTCACGAGATCTCACACGTTTTTTGGCGACCAGGACATTCTGGAAGTGACCAACATTGATTGAAGTTGAAATAGTTCTGATACTGCCGCTGCCTTCCTGCAAAAGCACTTTAATCGGAAAGTATCCGCGGGGGGCGGGATATTCACGGCAGCTTATGATTATCTCGGCTGAATCAGAAAGAGTTAACGTGTCGATTTCCGGGCGGCATTCGATTTCGGTCATTTTCGGATCGAAATCGAAGGTGGCAATTATGTGATCGTTAATCGCATCAGCTATCGGCCCGGCATTCAGGTTGATGCAAAGTCCTATTACGATCACAAATCCTATTGCAGCAATTTTAATCCTATTCATATATCTATCGTTTCAGGTTTGTGGCTATCTGGGTCATATCCTCGCTGGTCTGAATCGCCTTTGAGTTAATCTCATAAGCTCTCTGGGCGATAATCATATTTACCATCTCATTGACAACGTCCACATTGGACACTTCCAGGTATCCCTGCGCTATGGCTCCGATACCCTCCTCACCGGGAACTGCGGTAATCGGATCGCCGGAGGCGGCGGTGAATTGAAAGAGGTTGTGTCCCATAGCAGAAAGACCAGCCGGATTAACGAAGCGGGCCAGCTCGAACTGCCCGATTTCTGTAGGTTCCGCCTGTCCCACCTGCATCACCGAGACAACGCCCTCGGGGGTAACCTGTACCGATTCGGCATCTTCCGGGATAGTAATCTCCGGATAAACGAAGAAGCCGTCCGAGGTTATCAAGCGGCCGTCGGGACTGACCTTGAAAGTACCGTCACGGGTGTAGGCATTGGTGCCGTCAGGCATCGCGACCTGGAAAAAACCGTTGCCCTGAATCGCCATATCAAGCGGGTTTTCCGTGGACTGCAGCTCACCCATAGCAAACTGCCGGGTTGTGGCAACCGGTTTGACTCCGTAACCGACTTCGAGATTAGTGGGAATCACCGATCCCGTAGCCGAGGATACACCGGCCTGATTGATGCGCTGGTAAAGCACATCCTGGAATTCCACTTTGCTCTTTTTAAATCCGGTTGTATTAACGTTAGCAAGGTTGTTTGCGATATTATCAACATTCATCTGCTGCGCGCTCATACCGCTGGCAGCAGTTCTCATAGCCTTAATCATACCTTAGCCTCCTATTGCACCCTTCCGACCTGATTCACGGTCTTGGCGAGCGACTCATCCAGAATCTGAATGGCCTTCTGGTCAGATTCGTAATTTCTGTATGATTCAATCATATCTACCATTTCGCGAATTATATCGACATTGGCTTTCTCCAGGTATCCCTGGCGGACATAGGCGAATTCGACCTCAATTCTGTTGGCCTCGGGAGCGGGCTTATAGATTCCGGCCGCGGTTTTCTCCAGTTGATAGGGTTTCTCGAAATCCGCCAGAAGAAGGCGTCCAAATTCATTGCCTTCGATTTTAATCGTACCGTCGGGATCGATACTCAATTCCCCGCCGGGAGCCTCAATCCTGCCGCCGTCAGACAAAACCGGAAGTCCGTCGGAAGTCATCAGTGTTCCCTCCGGATTGAGATGGAAGTTGCCGTTGCGGGTGAAAGCCTCGCCGTCGGGAGTCTCCACTACGAAAAAGCCGTCACCGTCAATTGCAAAGTTCAACGGATCGCCTGTACGCTCAATCGATCCCTTTGAAAAATCGGTGTAGATTTTATCAACCATGGGAGTCTGCCACTCACTTTCCGTTTTTGCCACCCGGGCCTGTGCACTGGTTAACTGTCTCAAAAAGACAGATTCCCGCTTATAGCCGGGGGTATTTACATTTGCAAGATTATTCGATATTGTTTCCTGTTTCAGCATGCGCGGGACCATGCCCGATGCCGCATCATATATCCCTTTAATCATAGTATTCCTCCAAACCACTTTATGCATAGTCTGTGCCAAATCGAGAACAGACCTTTCAAGCTACAACTCATTATTCACAAGTTCTTGCAATTATATAGGTTAGCGTGCATGTTTAGAATGCCTTCAGATTTTTGTATGAGACGGATTATTGGATTGGAAAGGATTTCTCGGAATTAAATTCCAATCGGAAAGAAAGTTTTTTCCTACAGCAGGCCGTGATGTTCGGCTTTGGTCCTGTCTATGAGGGAATCCACCGCCCTGTGGAAACTTGTT
>WJIM01000102.1 GCA_014730285.1 Candidatus Zixiibacteriota bacterium | reverse complement strand
TGCCAGATTAATCTGATCCAGTTCCGAGAGACCGTAGAGCATATTATAATCGAATGCAACTGAAGTCCGCTGCACAAAATCAAGTAAAGCCGGATTGGCATTTAGAACCGAAGCATTGTTATCACGTCCGAGGCACGTATTTCCCAGCGCTCCCCGCTGAGGGCAAACCGAATTGAATAAACATCCGGCAAAGATGCTCTGCGCCCAAATTAATAACAGGCATGTTGCAAGCGCCGTCCGTTTCATTGCTTCACCACCCCGAAAACATATTCTTCCGAATAATCGCATGTGCCTGTTAGGTGCGCCTGAAGGATGTACATACCCACCTCAAGAAAATTGCCGTCCGACCTGCGGCCGTCATAGCTGTACTCACCGGAGGCAAGCATCTGCTCATCAAAGATCGTGAAAAGTTTGCGGCCTTTGAGAGAGTAGATATCAAGAGTCAGATAGCATTCCCTCGGCATTTCAATATCGATCTTCAGATACTCATGCTCACATCCGCATCCGGGATAAATCAGCTTGTTTACGAGATTTAATTTGAAATCGGAGGGAAATCCGCCGTGAACCGAGTTAATTCTTCCCGGAGTCGAGCCGGAAATATCCAGCGAGGGATGCCAGTTGGCGCTGTTCCATCCGGGCGAATCGAAGGATACCCGCTCCCATGATATATTATTGCCATTGCCTGAATTATACTCCACTGAATCGGCAGTCATGCTGTCTGGAGTCAGAAGAAGAATCAGGTCGCCGGAATTATTCAAAGCACGCCACGAGGAGACTTCGAACAGGCCGTCCGCAAAATCGGTGTAATATGACCTGAATGCATCTTCATCATGACAGAGCACAAAATAGCTTTGCGGTTCAATGCTTATACTGTCGATTTCCGAGCATCCCACCAGATCGCACAGCGACCATCCTTCAAGATTAACCGGATCATCCGAGAAGTTGTAAATCTCGACCCATTCTGATTCCAGCGGATCGTCCGGATCGGCCAGAAACTCAGTAATCAGAATCTGGCCGCAAAGGGCTTCCGAAAATATCAGCAGTATTACAAATACAATCGCTAAGGTGCGCATGCTACCCTGTCAATAATGTTACCAGCAGATTGAACCGTGCCGAATCAATCAGGTTATATTTCTGTCCTTCTCTGCTGTCCATTACCGCTCGAAGATAGATGTGATCTCCGAATTGAATATTTTCGCTCAGGTATATAAGCCAGTACCCGGGCGAACCGTCAGTCATATCATAATCAATCCGGCTGAATTTGACAATAGAATTTATCTTATCCACAATCGGAAATATCCCTTTCAGCTCGGCACGAATATAATCGCGCCTGCCGTAAGAATAATAGACCCGCTTCAATTCACCCGAAAGCCGCAGCCTGGTTTTAAGCGACCCTCGATAAAAGATATCCATCCTCAGATGCTGGCGATAGCCATAATCACCGCCGATATTGTCATCACCCCAAAGATAAGTTAACTCAGTCTCGAACTGATTTGAAAGTTTGAACCGTTCCGAAATCTTCATCCTAAATTTCTCTTCTTCTCCGGCATCACTCCAGTAACTGGCGGATATAGAAGTAAGATGCCTTCCGAAGATATAGTATGACGATCTGGCCCAGACACCCCATTCACCATTCTGTCGGGAAGCATATTCCAGACCGGTGTTCTCAATCTCAATCGTTTTGTAATCGGAATTGGCACGTCCGGAGCCGTAAGGATTGATATAACCATGCGGGTATTTCCAGCCTGAAATCGACATTTGCCCTTTTTCGAATTTGCGCTTTAAGTCAAAGCAGTATGCGAAATAATTACCATTACTCTGAGATATTTCATATTCGAAATCATAATATGCGGATTTATATTCAAAGATCGCGCCGAGAATCAGGTCTGAATATGCTCTGCCATTCGCAAAATTCTCAATTTCAAAATAGCTGCCTATAAGACCTGCATTCATATTCTTATATCGATACTCTGTCCCAAGGGCGGCCAGCCTTCCGCGTACATTATTCGATCTGTCGTAGGAAAGCATGGCCACAGGCGATAAATTGGATTTATACTGCAGGCGAATTCCGTTAAATTTGCCAAGCTGCGGGAAAAGTGCGGATTTATAGGGTAAGCCCTCTCTTTCAAGAAAATCGGAATGATATCCCAGACTGACACCCATACCCCATCTCGGATTAAAATTGCCTGCTTCAAGATTCAACCTGTCGTGGTCATAACGAACATATCTTTTGCGAAAATAGTAATCCTCGCCGGATATATCTTTCTCCATTTGCAGGTAATAAACAAAATCCCCTGTATATTTTCCCGAGAGTGTCATAAGCTGCCGTCTGGATTTATCCTGATCGAGGTCATGATAAATACGGTAGGAAAAGGCGGATTCCAGCTTCTGAAGCAGGCCGTCGGCATCGGATTTATCCATACTCAAATCCTGAAGCTCAAGCTCATTTAAGCTGTCGCCAAAAATCTCGAGCTCCGGGTACTGCCGGATGATAGCATCCAGAAGGCGCTCATCCTCGCGCACCGCCGGATACGGCATGGCGGAGAAGAACTCGTCAAGAAGCCTGTACTGCTCTTCATCAATCTGGCCCGACTGGAAAAGATAATCCAGTTCTGACTGCGAATCGAGAAGATACGTATTTATCAATGCCGGTTTCGCGACAGATGTGATGAGGAGCAGAAATAAGAGAACCAGTCTCAGATTTCACCCCCCGTTAGCTTAAACCGTACTCCTTTAACTTACGATACAGCGTCCTCTCACCAATTCCAAGATATTGAGCGGCCAGTTTTCTATTCGATGAGGCCGCCTCGAGCGCCCTTTCAATCATTTCTTTTTCCATCTCCTGCAGGGTCTGAACCTGCGGAGTTACCTCCATCTCCTTGTCGTGAGTATGCATGTTCTCGACAGGAGCCTCCCGATGATTCGCAGATTGAACCAGAAGGTCCTTCATCTCGGCCACCTCCCGTGCCAGACTCAGAAGTGCACGATAAATCATCTCAAAATCAGCCTGCTCACTGCTTTTACCGGTCACCACAGGCAAAGAGCGGTTCTGGCGCGCGGCCTTGCGAATGAACTCTTCTACATCATAGGAGGTAATTCGTTTCTCGCGGGAGAGATAGGCAGTGGAATGAATAAAATTTTTCAACTCACGGACATTACCGGGCCAGCTGTATCGTTCCAGAAGCGTGACAGCATCGGAATCAATTTCGATTTCCCCCAGATCGGGCTTGAGTTCCTGAAGGAAATAAACAGCCAGTGGGTGAACGTCCTCTGGAAGGTTCCGCAACGGCTCGGTATTAATCTGAATTACCGAAAGGCGGTAATAAAGATCGTTTCTGAACTTGCCCTCATCCACAAGGTCCTTGAGATATTTGTTGGTGGCACAGATTACACGGACATCGGCCCTGATCTGCTCATTGCCGCCCACGCGGAAAAAGGTCTTCTGTTCCAGCACTCTTAATAATCGCGCCTGCAGGTCGAGCTTAAAATCGCCGATCTCATCCAGAAAAATACTCCCGCCCGAGGCTGTCTCGAAATATCCGGCGCGCTGTTTATCAGCTCCTGTGAAGGCACCTTTCTCATGGCCAAAAAGTTCGCTTTCCATAACCGATTCGGATATAGCGGCGACATTGACCGATATAAACGGCTTGTCGCTCCTGGCCGAATTGGAGTGAATCGCCTGCGCCAGAATTTCCTTGCCGGTGCCGGATTCGCCTGTGATCAGCACTGTTGCATCGGTAGGAGAAATCTGCCTTAAAACCGAGGCCATGCGCTTATGATGTGCCGAGCGTCCGATAATCCCGCTGCTGTTCAGAATCTTCTTTAGGTCGACATTCTCCCGCATCTTTTCTCGCAGATTATGAGAGGAATAGTCGGGCGGGTATGCGCCGGAAAGATTCCATGCACTGAGATCATCGTAAATGCTGTTCCCCTCAGGAAGAAAGATCAGGTACAATTCACTTAATGGTGATTCTCGTGATAGTTTCGATGCGATTGGATGGGCGTTCTGGTTGATAATCTCCCAATCCAGAAGGATAAAATCGGGATTGCGGCCTTCCAGATTATTTAAAAGCAGGTCGAGCTGCTCGAAGACAACGACATTGTAGCCGTCAGGCCATAGATCGCGGTCGCGCCATTCGAAAATCTCAGGCCGTTGTGACAAAATCCAAATTGAAAAACCATTATCCATTTTTCTTCTACTTGCGCCGTTTTCTGGCTTTTTTCACCTTCTTGCCTTTGGCCGGTTTGTCGTTTTCAACCAGCTTCAAATCGATTCTGTAAAACACCAGATCGACATCGACGATCTGCACAAAAATCTTATCTCCCAGCCGATAGCTTTTCTTTTTGTGACGGCCTCTGATTTCGTATCGCTCCATGTCGACATAGTAATAATCATCCTCCATCAAAGACAAACGCACCATACCCTCGGCCGAGAATTGCAGGAGCCTTACGAAAAATCCGCCTGAAGTGATACCGGATATTATGCCTTCATAGATATTACCAACCTGCTTGGAAAGATAAAGCACCTGCTTTATTTTGATCGTTTCACGCTCCGCCCTCTCGGCAATAATCTCCATGTCGGTACTGTGCCGTCCCACACGATCGAGAAGCTGTAACACCGAGGCCATACGCTCGCCCGGATACTTCTTATTTTTGATCTCCGCCAGAAGCCGATGTACCATCAGATCCGGATAGCGCCTGATGGGAGATGTGAAATGCAGATAATTCTCGAAGGCCAGCCCGAAATGGCCGATGTTCTCGCGCTGGTACTGCGCCTTCTTCAGTGATCTTAGAAGAATTTCACTCATCAGGTCCTCTTCAGGTGTATCCTCGAATTCTCGTATGCAGTCCGCCAGATGTTTGGGCTTGATCGGATCGGGAAAATTAAAATTGTAGCCAAACGACTTCGCAAATTCCTGAAAAGCATTGATCTTATCTCGGTCCGGACGATCGTGGACGCGAAATAGTGTGGGAAGGCCCAGGCGCACGAAGTGAATCGCCACGCATTTGTTGGCCAGGAGCATAAATTCCTCGATCAGTTTATGGCTCTCTTTACGGGGGCGCACCCTTACATCCATCACCTCGCCGCTCTGATCCATAATGACCAAAGGCTCGGGCAGATCGAAGTCGAGGCTTCCCTGCTGGAAGCGGCGCTTGCGGAGCTTTTTGGCGAGGGCGCGCAGAGGCCCAAGAGCCTCGGCGACCCCTGTCGGCACACCGTTGGTCTCGGCAGTATCGAAATAATCCTGCACCTCGTCATAGCTTAGTCGGGCAGAACTTTTTATAATGGATTTGAATATCTCGAAATTAGTCACATTGCCCTTGGGCGTTATTTCCATTTCGCAGGTATAGGTAAGCCGCTCCTCGCCACCTTTGAGACTGCATATTTCATTGGAGATATGCTCCGGAAGCATGGGCAGCACGCGGTCGACCAGATACACCGATGTGGCACGGTTGCGAGCCTCCTTGTCGAGTGTGCCTCCCTCACGAACATAATGTGAGACATCGGCTATATGTACGCCTACCAGATAGTTGCCTTTGCCGTTTTTTCTGAGAGAAAGAGCATCATCGAAATCTTTTGCATCGGCGGGATCTATGGTAAATGTCACCTGGTCACGGAAATCGTGGCGTTTCTTGATTTCTGCCTGAGTAACACCATATTTGACTTTCGAGGCTTCCCTTAAAACGGGTGCCTGGAATTCCAATGGCAGTTCATATTTTTTTATTACACTTAAGACATCGACTCCGGCCTCATGCGGAAATCCCAGAACCTCGATAAGTTTGCCCTCGGGATTAAGGAACTGATTCTTCCATTCCTTAAGCATAACCGCGACTTTTTGGCCGTCCTTGGGTGAAAGGCCATGGTCGGGCATGATGTAAACGTCACGTTTGAATGAGGGATCGTCCGGCTCGATATATTCGAAATATTTGGATGAGTGATAAGTACCCACTATCGTGGTACGGGCGCGTTCGAGAACCTTAACGACCTCGCCCTCGGCCTTTTTGCCGGGCGTTTTATAGGGCTTGACCCTGACCACGACTTTATCGCCGTTTAAGGCGGTCTTGGTATCATTGGCGCGAATATATATTTCGTCCCCGCCGTCATCCGGCATCAGGAAAGCAAAGCCCTTCTGAGTGATCTGGATTTTACCGACCTTGAGACTCATCTTTCCCGGCGGGCCGATCCGTCCCCCGCGTATTTTTACCAGTTCGCCGTCAGAGATCAAATCCTTGATCATACGCCTGAATTTGCGGTACTGCTTTTCGGGGATTTTCATCTCTTTGGCGAGTTCGCGGGGCCTCACCGGACGGTAATTTTCTTTGGAAACGTAAGCTACTATTTTCTCTGCAGTTATATCCATGTCAAACCCTTTGCTTGAAATTAAGGACAGCAGAATATAAAGTCAAATTAATTCAGGGATTTTTGAGGCGCGCCTGAAGATCAATCATTGCGGGATCTGATCAAAACCTTGCTGAAGGCATTCATATTTTCGAGCACGCTTCCGGTGCCGCGGGCTACACATGTCATCGGGTCATCGGCGACATAAACCGGCAGGTTGGTCTCGTGCCGGATGCGCTTGGCAAGCCCGCGCAGGAGGGCGCCGCCGCCGGTCAAAACGATACCGCGGTCGAGAATATCCGATGCCAGCTCGGGCGGAGTGGCCTCCAGCGAAAGCCGTACTGCTTCGATAATAGCTTCAATCGGCTCGGTCAGGGCTTCCCGCACCTGGGCCGAGGATATTTTCATATTCTTGGGTACGCCGGCTACCAGGTCGCGCCCCTTTATCTCAACCGACTCCTCGCGTTCCATAGGAAATGCCGATCCAATTTTTATCTTTATTTCCTCGGCGGTAAGTTCGCCAATCAGCAGATTATAATTCTTCTTCAAATACATCACAATCGATTCATTTATCTCATCCCCGGCGATACGGATCGACTTATTATTGACAATGCCGTAAAGCGCGATAACCGCAATCTCCGAGGTGCCGCCGCCGATATCTATTATCATTATGCCCGAGGGCTGATCGACCGGAAGGCCGACACCGATAGCCGCAGCCATCGGCTCGTGAATCAAATAGACTTCGCGCGCGCCGGCATTTTCAGCCGAGTCGCGGACAGCACGCTTTTCGACCTCGGTGATACCGGACGGTACCGAGATCAAAATACGGGGCTTCATCAGATATTTATGCTTGACGACTTTTTTGATAAACGAGGAGAGCATTTTCTCGGTGATTTCGAAATCGGCAAT